>RFQK01000100.1 GCA_009925045.1 Methylococcaceae bacterium | reverse complement strand
GCCGCCGGCTGACCCTGACGTAATAAAACCGGCAAAGCCGCCGACAACACCTCACCGACCGGGTGATGATAATACTGGCTCGCCCATAGCAGCAGCTGCAAATCATCCTGGCTCAACAAAGGCTGCTGATCCATAACTGCAAGCGCAGGCTTTAGCTTTTCAGGACTGAATTCGGAATGGCTTTTAATCGCTAACAGCACACCGACTTTGGTCTGTCGGCCAAAAGGCACACTGACACGCATACCAATTTGTAAACGATCCAGATCACACCCTGCCGGAGGCAGATAGTCAAAACGACGTGCCAGCGGCACTGCCAAGGCCAGCTCTAAAATCACAGACTCGGCAGCGTTCATAAGTCTGCATGCCAACACTGAACCCTATCAAAAGTTCGCATGCCCAAAATCGCTAGTCCAGCTTGGCCTGACGAAACGCCAGCACCGACAGAGCAGACAAGCCCAGAAACGCGATTAAAGCCCAGGCCGGGATCGCCAGCCCCAGAAAAGCCCAGTCAACCTTGGCACATTCACCGGTTCCAGTCAGCATCAATTTAAGCGTGTCCGCCAAGGGAAAATGCTGGAACACATATTCAATCCCCGGACTGCATTCCGGCACCTGTTCCGGTGGCAGATGCTGTAACCAGACATGCCGAGCCGAAACGCTAGCCCCTCCCAAAGCAGTGAGCCCACTCAGCGCAGCATAAAAACGGCTGAAACGGCCATGCATGGTCCCGAGCAAAAACACCAGTCCAGTCGCCAGAAACAGCAAACGCTGGGAAATACACAAAGGACAAGGCTCCAGTTCTTCCACAAACTGCAAGTAAACGCCTACCCCTAAGACAGTGGCACAGCCCAGCAAACCGATCGAGAAGCAAACTCTAGGCTTTAGCATCATTCGATTCATTTTCGACATCCTTTTTAAACGCGCGTATTTCCCCTTCAGGGCCCAAAATAACCAAAATATCGCCTTCCGTCAGACGACAATTGGTGTCTTCCACCACAAAACGTAAATCCTGACTGCGATCATGATTCACAATCCCGATCAGGATCAGATTATATTGCGAACTCAATTGCAACTGACTGACACATTGCCCCATCAAATCACTATCGACCGGGATCACCACCTCAGCCAGATTCAAATCATGTCGGCCAAATACGCATGATCAAACACATCGGTAATTTCCGGGCGTTTGAGTAAGTCATGAATCTTTCGGGCACAAATTTCATAGGGATCAATGATTTTATTAGCACCCGCCGCCCGCAGTTTCTGGGCCGATTCCGGACTGTAGACAATCGCAATGATATTCAAATCAGGATCCAGTGCGCGTGCGGACAACGTCAGAAACACGTTTTGCGAATCCTGTTCAAAAAAGCAAAACAGCGTATCAATCTCACCCCCAATCCCGACTTCGCGCAAATCTTCGTCACTGCGAAAATCGGCGATTTGGGTGGCAAAACCGTTTTCTTTGGCGCGCTCAATATGTTCGACCTGGTGATCTAACACCAACAGTTGGTAGCGACTCTGATCAATCCGGCTGATCGCTTCATAGGACATGGGGTTATAGCCAAAGATTGCCACCCGCTTCATGGTTTCACCCTTTTTAGCAAACGGCCCTGCTGAATCTGATCGCGGAAATGATCAATCCCCAGTTTCCTGCCCAACACCACCAGAATATCTTCTTGGCGCAAAATAAATTTGGATTCCGGATTAAAGTAAAAATGCTGCTGCTTCACTTCATACTTATTTTTATGTTTAAGATGGATGGGATTGGCACTGACCACGCCCAGCAAGGTTAATTTGCGAATATCCGGATTCAGATTTCGACTGGTCAGAGTCACATAGACATTGGTGACATCGTCACCGGTGATACATAACACAGTACTGGCACCCCGCAGAATACCGGCACTGATCAACACATCATTGCGGGTCGCGTCATTGTGAACGGTCAGATAACCCCGCTCTTTAGCCAGTTCGATGTTATGCGGCTTCTGGTCGATGATAATGAACTTTTGCCCGTCTTTACTTAATTGTCTGGCAATTTCATGACCCACCCGGCCATACCCACAAATAATCACGAAATCCTTATAGCGCTCCAACTCCGCATAGGTTCGGTTTTCCCGCAAAACCGGCATTTTTTCATTAAAGGCCGCAATCAAAATCGAAGTAAAAAACGACAAGATGCCCAAACTGGTCAGAATCAGCATCAGTGCCACCAGACGCCCACCGATCGTGTGCGGAATGATGTCGCCATAACCGACGGTGGCCAAAGTCACAACCGCCCAGTAAACCGCATCAAACAAGGACTTAATTTTGCTTTCAGGTTCTGGGTATTCAAAAATGTAAACCGAGACACTGGCAATAAAAATCAGCAGCCCGGTGAAAACCATCAGGGTCAGCAGTTCATAGCGTTTGGTGGCCAGAATATCCGAAAATAATTTGGCGCTATTGGAATAACGAAACAGCTTGAATAACCGGAAAATCAGGAAGATGCGTAAAATCCGTAACGGCCGGTAACTGGGCAGAATAGCCAGCAAATCTATGATCGCAAACGGCGACCAGACATAATCCAACTTACGCCCCAAGGCCTTTTTGAGTGCGGCATAAACATTGAAAGAGATGTTCAGATATAAGGCTTTTTCGTACTCTTCAATGATGAGGATATGCGTGTCGGAATACACCCATAATCTCAGCAAATATTCGCAGGCAAAGATCACCAAAATGCTTTGCTCAACGTATCCCCCCATAGGACTGGCTTCATGCTCGACGTCATAGAGCAAAAAGAAAATACTCAACACGATTAAGGCAATCATTAAAGCGTCAAAATACGTTTTACGGCGACTGCGGGGGTTTTCCAGCAGATCGTAAAAGAAGCCTTTGGTATTTTGATAAGTCTCAGATGCCTTGAGATGATAGGCGGCGTAGACGATGAACTTGCTGAGTAAGGCAAACATGAATGACGGAAAAAAATCGCTTAAGCTTAGGAAATGAGAGTGGTGACGGAATCATACTAGAGATTATCCGCCTTGCCGCAATTTTGTGTGCTGCGGCTATTTTTTAAAATCAATGACTTTACTGGCTGGACTCAGATTCACTTCATCAATCACCACATGCTTTCCCGCCTGAAGAATATATTGCACAGTGTCAGCAATATCCTCGGCATGCAAAGCCTGACCACTCTGCTGACCGGGTGCAAAACTCAGGGTTTCAAAAAACGCGGTATCGACCATGCCAGGATTAATCAACGAGACCCGCACCGAACTTTTGCCACATTCTTCGCGCAAGGCCTGACTAAAGCCCCGCAGAGCAAATTTGCTGGCACAGTAAACACTGCCTTGACGCGTACCCTTTAACGCCGCTTCCGAACCCAGATAAATCAAATTGGCATGGGTTTGTTGCTTTAAATGCGGCAATAAGGCACGGCTAAGCTGAATCTGCCCAATCAGATTAACTTGCAGCAAGTCCTGAATCTGACTATTCGAAAACTGCTCCAAACTGCCAAAACGCCCAAAACCCGCAGCAAACACCACGGCATCCAACTGGGGGTAATCCGTGAGCATATGTCGGGCAGCGGCCTCAATCTGATCGGCATCGGCCATTTCGAGAGCCATGCTATAAAAACCGGCATGCGGCGTCTGGAATTGCTGGGGATCACGAGAGACGCCAATCACCTCGTGGCCTAAGCTCAGCAAACGCCGGGCAACCGCCCGGCCTATACCGGAACTGGCCCCGGTCACCAGGACACAACGTTTTAGATCTGACATGGAAAGAAAATCGCCTCAGAAATAAAGTCTAATAACCCAGATCGCGGCGATAAGACACCAGACCCTCTGCAGTTTGCAAAGGACTGACAAACAGTTTTTGCTCCGGATACAGTTTATGCATTTTTTTAAAATACTGCTCGGGCAAGCGAAACACCCCCAGGCTCACGGAATGCAGTTTTTCCGCATCCAATACGCTGAATACCTGCTCAAATAGCTGCCGATACTGCTCGGCATAATCCTGCTGATACAGCATAGGATCAAAGCGCAAGCCGATTGGCCAGCCTTGCTGCTGCAGTTTAGCCGCCGCCTCTAGACGTTTTTCCAGACCAGGCGCCCGCTCTTCCACTTTTTCCGCCAAATCAGCTGGTGCCAGACTAAAGGCAACCACGCATCGCTCCCAAGGCTGACGATTCAGCAAACTGCGAATCTGAGTGCTCTTGGTGCGTAACTCCAGCCAAGCATTGGGTAGTTCAGCAAAAAAAGGCAAAAAAGACTCAGCGAAGCCCGTCAGGGGTTCTAAGGCCAGGCTGTCACAGTCATAACCGGAAAAGAAATACACCGGCTCTGGGGTTTGCTGACAAATCTGGCGGATCTCAGCCTGAAAATCTTCATAATTAACAAACAGCACATAATTCGCTGACTGATACATGCCTTGCAAAAAGCAGTAACGGCAATCGTACAGACAATTCAGCATGTGGGAAAAATAGTAATTCTGCTGACCGCCTATGCCATAACCGACAGGCGCCGGCAACGCAAATTTTTGATACTTCTCAGCCAGAATCAGCGCGGGACGCTGTTTTTGTAAGCGGAAATTCTGCGCCTTGGGATTAAAGACTTCGCCATAGCGTTCGCATTCTATCCAACGGGCCTGAGGAAAGCGTTGTCGAATCGTCTGCACGCGCGGATGAGCGAGAATAGCCGATTCGACATAGACAGTGTCTATCATGAATTATTTCAGATGGCGGCCTTTGGCATCTTTATGAATATGTCCGGTGATAATCAACACACCATCCGCGAAACCCCAGATCACACCAAAACCACCGGTGATATAGGTAATAACTAATTGCGCAATCCCAATACCCCAAAAGCCCAGATACATACGATGAATGCCGGCAGCCCCCAGAACCAGGCCTAATAAACCAGCAACAATCCGGCTTTTGACCGGGCGGGTTTCGTATAAATAAGCCCCGACCGGACTGACTTCGGTGACTGCCCCATCTTCGTGATCAAAATCGACATCATCGCCGGCTTTAGGCGCAGCATCTGCAGTCCACTGGTCCTTATGAAACTCATAAAAAGCTTCTTCAAACTTAATCACCCCGGTCTGGGTTTTTTCATCAAAACTTTCGATATGTCCTAACATGTGGTTGGCCTGTTTATTCTTGTTGTTTTAAGTCGTAACATCACTGGCTTGCTCGATAATCTCCGGCGTCATATTCAGCGGCGGGAAAACGGCCTCCATAATTTGTGACGATAGCATAAGATACAAAAAGGCCAATATCAAAGTGAATAACAAAGGCCGTTCTAAAGCATGGCGATAGATATGGCCAATCACCAGCCAATGCCACAACATAATCAATAACATCGCGAACACACCCAGTTCGCTGGGCTCTTGATTGAGACTGGCCAAAGCCGGTAAAGCAAAGAAATTGATCACTGCATCCGCGCCCAACAAGGCAATCAGAGTCTGCGGAAACCGGGCTCTGTGGCCTGAGACATACAGGAGGGGCCAGGTAAACGACACCATTAATAAGCAATCCAGCAATAATTGCATCACGGCGGTCGACCAGGCATTACTCATTTGCAACAACACCAGATTCACCAAGGCATACGCTAACAGCACAGATTGCTGAAAAGCCAATCCGGTCGGCATATCCTGCGGCCCTTTGCGCAGGGCGGTCAATTCAACCAGCAAGACCACTAAACGTTTCATCGTGCTTATTCCTGTTGTTGTAATTGTTCTTCTGCTGTCATCCAGGCCAGTTCAGCTTGCTCTAAAGCCGCATCTACTTTGGCTTTATTCGCGAGCACTTGTTTCAGCTGCTCTTTATTGCTGTCTTCATAGATCACCGGATCCGCCAACTGCTGCTCTAGCGCCTGTTGCTCAAGATGGAATTTTTCCATCTGGGCTTCGGCTTTCTTCACCGCATCAT
>RFQK01000099.1 GCA_009925045.1 Methylococcaceae bacterium | reverse complement strand
GCGCTTGACCAACAGCTTTTCCAAACGCAGACGGTAGTCCTCTGCCTGAACCGAGTTGCCAGCAAATAAATGATTTAACTGCAAATAACAGAAAAATAAGGGCCATTCACACTCAATAGCCATGAATTGTTTCAATTCATGTGGTTCGTAATGCAAGCGTTGATGGTCTTCAATTACGGTCTGATGACCATCCAAAAGAAAACGTTTACAGCCAAACTCACCCTGTAGTTTCTCAACAATCAGGTTTTGGGTTTTACTACGCAGTTCATCATCTTCAATGGCAAAGGCAGGAAAACCGGTAATACTCAGTAAAGCTGAGTCGACTTCTTTTGAAATGGATTCTCGAGGTAGCAAGGACTGCAAGGTAATCCGGGTGCGGGCAATATCGTCGCTGATCACATGGATGACCGCACTTTGACCGCCGTCTTCACCAAATAAATTACAGCCTGACATGGCTTCCAAAGCCGCCTTCGCCATACCAATAGAACTGGCATTCAACTCGGCAATACCATGATTCATTTTATTGCCACGCTCCCAGATGCCATAGTCTGGGGTGCGGTAGGCACGACTGATGTAATGCACCAGATTCTGAACAAAGTTGACTTCATCCAAACTAAAAACAATACGCAAACCCGATGCCGTCATTTGCGCCAGCATTAACAAAAACAAGGAGGTAGCATCTAATTGCAAATGGCCCCACTCATCATCCCCCACAACGACTGCACCCGACTGAGTGTTGTATTTGGCATGCAAGGCATCCAAAGGATTCTGGGTGTGTTTGAAGCTTTCAACTTTAGCCGCCTGACGCATCATAGCCGTCAGCAGACCACGCATTAATTTAATTACACTATGTTCTAAGACATAACAACGCTGGCTATCCTGACCGGATTTTCGATAGGCCAAGCCCAGACCCCAGGCAGCCATAATGCTGTAGACATTATCCCTCACCCAGGCATCGGTATAGTTACCGTGTTGATTAACAGCGGTACTGGCAGGCAATAATCCACTGATACAGTCTTGTCTATCCAGAATCAGCGTTTGAACCTGCTGGTAATAATGATCTAACAAGGCATGCTCAGAAGTATGGGTCATGATAAGTATTTTTTATTGCGGCAACGCTTAAACAGGCTTCCAACGTAAATCCAAAGTTAAAGGAAAACGCGGATTGAGGGCTTCCGGTTTGACATGCATAGCACCGGGTGTATGGCCGTGTTCCCAGAAACGGGCCCGACGTCTGGCTTCAGCCTCATTAGCGTTAACCGGAAAGGTATCATAATTACGACCACCCGGATGACAGACGTGATAGGTACAACCGCCAATTGAACGTCCGTTCCAGCTGTCTAATACATCAAACACCAATGGCGAATGCACGCCAATGGTGGGATGCAAAGCCGAAGGCGGCGCCCAGGCTTTAAACCTGACGGCAGCCACAAACTCACCCGGTACGCCAGTAGGATGTAAAGGCAGCAAACGTCCGTTACAGGCCACCTGATGACGATTCGCAATCATGCCGTTGACTTTAACCTGCAAACGCTCGACGGATGAATCAACGTAGCGTGCGGTGCCACCGCCACTCATTTCTTCACCCAACACATGCCAAGGCTCGATGGCTTGACGTAATTCCAACTGCACACCTTCGTAGGTCACCGTGCCATAGACTGGGAAACGGAATTCCAGAAATGGCGCAAACCAGGCGTCATCCATGGGGTATCCCGATTGACGCAAATCCCGGCAAATATCACGCATATCTTGTTCAATAAAGTGCGGCAGCATGTAGCGATCATGTAGCGCCGTATCCCAATAAACCAATTTGCCGGTATAAGGACGCTTCCAGAAGCGGGCCAGCAAACTACGCAATAACAAAGCCTGTAGCAGACTCATTTGGTAATGCGGCGGCATTTCAAAAGCTCTTAATTCCAAAAGACCTAGGCGACCGGTCGCCGAATCCGGCGAATACAGTTTATCAATACAGAACTCTGCTCTGTGGGTGTTACCGGTTAAGTCGATGAGTAAATTGCGAAGCAATCGATCAACCAGCCATGGCTGTGGGGATTCTTTGCCATCTTGCAAATGTTGCTGCATTTGCTGAAAGGCAATTTCTAATTCATACAGATTATCATCACGGGCTTCATCAACACGCGGTGCCTGGCTAGTCGGTCCCACAAACTGACCGGAGAACAGATACGATAAGGCCGGATGCTGTTGCCAATAGACGATGAGACTGCGTAATAAATCCGGTCGACGTAAAAACGGACTATCGGCAGCCGAAGCGCCACCCAGGGTAATATGGTTGCCACCACCGGTACCGGTATGCCGACCATCCAACATAAACTTCTCTGTCGCCAGACGACATAAACGTGCTTCATGGTACAAACGTTCGGTCCGAGCTTCCAATTCTTCCCAAGTCGCTGAGGGATGAATATTGACCTCAATCACCCCGGGATCCGGTGTGACAGACAGCGAACAAAGTCGTGGATCACGTGGTGGCGCATACCCCTCGATGCGAATCGGCTGCTGAACGGCTTTAGCCGTCTGCTCAAGTGCACTTACCAACTCTAACCACTCTTCCAGCCGGTTCATAGGCGGCATAAACACATACAGGATTCCATCGCGCACCTGCAAAGTCATTGCCGTATGAATCACTTCTTTAGGTTCAGGCTTTTCTTTAATCGCAGCTGCTTTGGGCGTTTTATTGCTCAGCGAAACTTTTGTTAAAGGCGCTCGTTCCGCAAACGGATCCACGGGTAAATCCACTTCAAAATCTTCTGGTGCAACCCATGGCAAACTGGCCAAGGGTAAACGCAAGCCTAAGGGTGAATCGCCCGGCAGCAAATACAGTCTGGGATGTTGCAATGGCCAACGGCTGGAACGCCAGTGTTCAGTGACGCTATCCAATTTAATGGGCAATACATAGCCCACCACAGTTGCAAGCCCGTGACGTAATTGTTTGGCCAGTGTCGCCCGCTCTCCAGGCTTATCCAATTCTGCTTCATGAGGATCGATATTGACAGGCAAACGACTCTCACTATCCAAGGCATGCCAGGGATCCTCAAAAGCCGGAATCCAGTAGTCGGGATGTAAGCCTAGGTTTTTGGCTAGCACCGAACAAAATTGCACCAGTGTTTCGGTACTAATAGAACTTGGCTGATCAGCAATCAGACTCTGGTCCTGCCAAATATGCAGATCCTCAGCCCAAAATACATTCAGCGCCCAGCGCGGTAAAGGTTCGCCCGGGTACCATTTTCCCTGACCAAAATGCAATAAACTGCCCGGAGCAAACGCTGTCTGCAAACGTTTTACCAACTGATTAGCCAAACGCCATTTTTCTTCACCCAGCGCAGCAACCATCCATTCAGCACCGTCCATATCATCGGCAGAAACGAATGTAGGCTCCCCCCCTTGAGTTAGACGAACGTCATCGGCTTTTAACTGAGCATCAACCTGTTGGGCTAATTGACGAATCGATTGCCATTGTTTGTCGGTATACGGCTTGGTAACGCGTGGATCCTCATGGATGCGCGTCACCTTCATAGCAACATCCAGATTCGCTTCACAAATACTGGTCATACCGGAAACAGGCGCAGCTGAGGCTGGGACTGCGCTCACCGCCAATGGAATATGCCCCTCACCGGCCAATAAACCTGAGGTAGCATCCAAACCGACCCAGCCGGCACCGGGAATATAGGCCTCGCACCAGGCATGTAAATCCGTAAAATCCTCTTCAGGACCACCCGGTCCATCTAAGGGTTTTTCATCCGCCACTAATTGAATGAGATAGCCTGAGACAAAGCGTGAGGCAATGCCTAAATTGCGCAAGGCCTGCACCAACAACCAGGCACTATCCCGACAAGAACCGGATTTTTTGGCCAAAGTCTCTTCAGGACTTTGCACACCCGGTTCCATACGAATTAAATAGGACACTTCAGCTTGTAATTTCTGGTTCAGGTTCACCAGAAACTGGGTGATGTTGATACCCTCACTGGTCGATTGTTTGAAATCGCTTAACCAACGTGCCAATAAAGGCCCTACCGGACTGACTTCTAAATAAGGTGCCAGTTCCAATTGCAAGGTTTCGGGATAAACAAATGGATAATGCTCCGCCCATTCTTCAACGAAGAAATCAAACGGATTAATCACCGTCATATCAGCCAGCAAATCGACGGTAATGTCGATTTCTTGTGTAGGCTCCGGAAAGGTGATCCGGGCAACGAAATTGCCGTAAGCATCTTGCTGCCAATGAATGAAATGTTTCTCAGGACGAACGGTAAGTGAATAGCCCCCAATCGGTGTCCGACTGTGCACTGCCGGACGCAAACGAATTTCATGAGGTGAGGCAATAACCGCTCTGTCAAAGACATAGTGGGATCTATGATGCAGCGCAACACGAATGGTCATAAGCCAATACCTTAATTATTGAGCAGACGGAAACTGGGACTGGTTTTCAAATTCAACCATCCAGTCAGGATTCGGCAACGAAGCAAATACTCCACGTAAACCATCAGCCCATCGCCGACTGATTTGCGCAAAATATGGGTCATCAGCACTAATATGATGCGAAAAATCGAGTCTGAGACTATCGGTACTGTAACAACTCACATCAATAGGCAAACCCACCGATAAATTACTGCGCATAGTGGAATCAAAGGAAACCAATAAACATTTCATGGCATCGCTTAAAGATGTTTCGGGGCGAATTACCCGATCAATGATGGGTTTGCCGTATTTGGTTTCACCAATTTGGAAATAAGGGGTTTCCTCACCAGCTTCAATAAAATTACCTTCGGCATAGACCATAAACAAGCGCATTTTTTCGCCACGAATTTGACCACCCACAATAAAGTTGGCACTGGCATCAATATTGTTTTGAGTCAGAAACTGACCATCATGTTGTTTAACCTGACGCAGACTCTCGCCCAACAATTGAGCCACGTCATACATGGATTCAGCATTCCAGATATTGGCAAGTTCCGGATGACGCCCCTGTTTTTCGAGCAAATTGATAGCGTTTTGTGTAATCGATAAATTGCCAGAACTCATAATGTTGATCACACGATCGCCATCGCGAACAAAATTATGCATTTTTTTGAAACAAGCCACTTGATCAACACCGGCATTGGTTCGGGAATCCGAGCCAAAAACCATCCCTGCTTCAAGTTTTAAAGCTACACAATAGGTCATAATATTTTTTTTAAGTTTATTGAGCTTGAGCGGAAAGCAATACCTGCGTCTGAGTTTCATAAACATCTCGTCGCGATAAATAGGCATTGCGAATTTCCTGCCCTAACAGGTTAATTTTGACCAAAAATAGACTCAAATATTCATGCAGACCTTGAGAAATCACATCCTCAATACGGCCGAAGTGCAAATCAGCATGCTGCTCACCCGCCAGACGACGGGCCTCGCGCCCTGAATTACCGTTAATACTGATTAAAGCTGTTTCTACTTCATTCATGCAGGCATGCAAAGACCGCGGCATATCGTCACGCAGAATCAGGAATTCAGCCACCCGTTGCGGGGAAATCACATCCCGATAGGTTTTTTTATAAGCCTCAAATCCACTCACGGATTTTAACAGAGAACCCCATTGATAATAATCGGCTGCCCCACCCACATCACTGACACTGGGTAAGAGGATATGATATTTCACATCTAAAATCCGTGCCGTATTATCCGCCCTCTCCAAAAAGGTACCCAGACGAATAAAACTTAAGGCAATGTCTTTCAAAATTGTCCCTAAGGTCACACCCCGGAACAAATGCGAGCGCTCTTTAACCCATTCAAAAAACTCAGGGTACTGATCTTCTGGCATATCGACATTGCGGCGATTCATCTCTAACCAGGTCGAGTTGATACTCTCCCACATCTCCGAAGTGATCGCTCCGCGTACTGAACGCGCATTTTCTCTCGCCATTCTCAGGCAATTATAAATACTGGAAGGATT
>RFQK01000098.1 GCA_009925045.1 Methylococcaceae bacterium | reverse complement strand
ATTCCCAAGCGACCGATTAAAATCGCCATTGGAAAATGGTTTGTTGATTGTCGCGTTTTTAAGTGGCAAGTCATTATCAACAAAATGACCAAGGAGCAGGTTGCGCGAACCAAGTTGAGTTTTGAATGGGAGCAACGTCAAAAACAACAGGACTTCGACAACCCTGGAAATTTCAGCTTCTAACTGAAGCCCTAAAAAACCCGCCATGCATTTTGTCTGGCGGGTTTTTTATTGCCTGCCGTTTGCTCTCGGTATAATTCAAGAATTTTTAATAAAGGGAATTATCCATGCTAAATTTCAATTTTTATAATCCTACCTATATTGCTTTTGGTGAAGGCAAAATTGCCGACTTGAATAATCTGGTACCGATCGATGCCAGGGTGCTGGTGCTCTATGGTGGTCAAAGTGCCAAGATTCACGGAACCTTAGACAAGGTATTTTCTGCCCTGGGCCAACGTTATGTAGAATCGTTTGGTGGCATAGAAGCCAATCCAAGTTTTGAGACCTTGATGAAAGCGGTTGCTCAGGTAAAAGAGCGTCAGTTGGATTTTTTATTGGCAGTGGGCGGCGGCTCGGTGATTGACGGTACCAAATTTGTTGCCGCGGCTATCTTCGCCCAGGATGATCCCTGGAGTATTCTTACCACCTTTGGAGCTAATGTCAGTCAGGCAATGCCGTATGGGGCGGTGCTCACCCTGCCGGCAACCGGTTCAGAAATGAATACGGGTTCGGTGATTACCCGAACGGCAACTCAGGAAAAGCTATTCTTCAGAAGTGAATATGTATTTCCTAAATTTTCGGTATTGGACCCGACTTTGAGTTATACCTTGCCTAAGCGTCAGCTGGCTAATGGAGTAGTGGATGCTTTTACGCATATCGCTGAGCAATATCTGACTTATTCTGTGAATGCCAAGGTACAAGATAGATTTGCCGAGAGTTTACTGCTTAATTTGATTGAAATAGGTCCGGAATTGCTGGTGAATCCGAGCAACTACTCGCTTCAGGCCAATTTTATGTGGACAGCAACCCTAGCCTTAAATGGCTTAATCGGGGCAGGGGTGCCACAGGATTGGGCGACTCATATGATCGGTCATGAAATTACAGCCTTACATGGTTTGGATCATGCGCAAACTTTGGCGATTGTCTTGCCAGCGATGTTGAATGAACGCCGAGAGGCTAAGCGCGAAAAACTGCTGCAATATGCAGAACGGGTTTGGAATATTCGCTCCGGCACTGATGCAGAGCGTATTGATGCGGCGATTCAACAGACACGTGATTTTTTTGAGAGTTTGGGAGTCAAAACCCATTTATCGGATTATCAAATAGATGCCACTGCCATACCGGCTATCCTGCAACATCTTGAATCCCACGGTATGGTGCAATTGGGTGAGCAAGCTGAAGTGACTATAGAAGTGAGTCGGCGAGTCTTATTGGCGGCGGTTTGATAATTTTTCAAGACATCCCGGTCAGGGGCGAGGATAATGGGGTATGACAAATACCCATCAAACATCATCGCCCACGCCTGCCGCTGATTTAGCAGGATCTCGTTTTGACCAACTGCCCTTATCAACCGCAATGCTGGAAAATCTGCGGCAGTTGCAATATCTGACTATGACGCCCATTCAAGCCGCTAGTTTGCCGATTGCGCTAGCAGGCACAGATTTGATTGCACAAGCCAAAACCGGTAGCGGTAAAACCGCTGCCTTTGCTTTACCGATTCTGAAAAATCTCAATCAACCATTGTTTAAGGTTCAAAGTCTGGTGTTGTGTCCTACGCGAGAATTGGCGGAACAAGTCAGTCAAGAGATTCGCCGTTTGGCCCGTTTTGCCGATAACATTAAAGTTTTGGCATTATGCGGAGGCACCCTTATTCGCCCGCAAATGACCAGTCTGGAACACGGTGCACATATCGTGGTTGGCACACCTGGGCGGATAATGGATCACCTGCAGCGCGGCAGTCTAAGTTTGGATCACCTCACCAGTCTGGTGCTGGATGAAGCCGATCGTATGTTAGACATGGGTTTTTATGACGACATTAATGCGATTGCTAAACAATGTCCCAAACAACGTCAAACCCTATTATTTTCAGCGACCTATCCGCACGGGATCGCTAAACTGGCTCAACAATTACTGCATAATCCCCAGCAAATTCATCTGCACGAGCAACACGCCAGCAGCAAAATTCGCCAACGTTTTTACGAAATTGATGACAATCAACGCTTTCAAGCAGTTGCCAAGTTGCTCAGACACTATCGCCCGGTCAATTGCTTGGCTTTCTGCAACACCAAACAACAATGTCGCGATTTATTAAACGAATTACTGGCCCAAGGTTTTAGTGCCTCGACCTTAAACGGTGATTTAGAACAACGCGACCGCGATCAGGTATTAATTCAATTCGCTAACCGCAGTTGCTCAGTGTTGATTGCCACTGACGTCGCTGCTCGTGGTCTGGATATCAGTCAGTTGGAAGCCGTCATAAACGTTGACATCAGTCCGGATCCCGAAATTCATGTTCATCGCATAGGTCGCACCGGTCGTGCCGATGAAGCCGGCTGGGCGTTAAGCCTGTTTAGTCCCCAAGAGACTCCCCGCGTGAACAGCATTTGCCAATTCATGGGCAAAGAACCGGAATGGCAGGCGCTGAATGAACTCAGCGATAGCCAAGCAACTCCACTGCAACCGACTATGGTCACCCTGCAAATTTTGGCGGGTCGCAAAGACAAAATCAGACCCGGTGATGTATTGGGTGCTTTGACGGCCGACGCTGGTTTTAAAAGCGAACAAATCGGCAAAATTAACGTCACTGAACAGCTGACCTACGTAGCTGTCGAACGCAGTATCGGGCGAGAAGCAGTCCGAAAACTATCTGACGGAAAAATCAAGGGAAAGTCGGTGAAAGTGAGATTGTTAAATCTATTAATGATGTGAGTGCGACACTCCGCTGTTTGCGAGCAGAAACCTACTGACTATGTCCAAACTGCTTGTGTATAACTCAGATCAAGTGATGGTCGGATTGTCAGCTGACAGATGCTTTCGTAACACGGAGCATCTCGAGTCAAAAAAGCATTCGTCAGACTTTAGAATTGCAGAGATTGGATTTTAATCCATGGTCATAGCGATTGATATGCCATGTTCAGAGAGGGTAGTCAGTTTGCGGCTTGTCTGATCAGCGATACTACTAATCCAATCATGTATTCTTAAAATCTTAGAACCGTTTAAACGCCTATGTTCATGATTTCCGGATTGAATAACCATCATGGTAAAATTCAGCACTGAAAACACTTTCCGTTTTCAATCAAGAAACTTGGAATTCATACATGAACAAAAAAATAATTATTACAAGCCTGATTTCAATCGGTATCTGCACCGTTCAATTTTCTCACGCAGCTGAATCTGCTCCTAGAGGCTTATATCTGGGTGCATTTGGTGGTGGTTCGACTTCGTTTAACAATAATATTTCTCAATCTGGAGAAGCTTATAAAAGAACGGGGGGCTTACAAGGTATCTACAGGGACAGTGGTGAAGACTTCAATTTACTTGTTAACGTAAAAGGTAAATCCGAAGAACGCTCTGCAGGGATTGGAGGCGCACATCTTGGTTATGAGTTTCCTGAATTACCCATAGGTGGCGCTTCTGCAGTCTGGGGTGTGCGACCCGCAATTGAAATTGAAGGCTATTACCTAGGATCGTCAATCTCTGGAACCTTGACAAACCCCAATCCAGAAACGTTCAACGGTCTCAATGACGAACTGGTTTCCCTTAATGGAACAACTCAGCTCAATCCGGGTCAACATAAATTTGTTGATACATTTAGCCAAAATATGGGTGTTTTGTTAACGAATGGTGTGTTTAGTTTTAAAACGCCCTGGGCCTCAAATATTTTTCCATATATTGGAGGCGGTATTGGTGCTGCCATCAACTCTTTATCGGGTGCAAACTCTGCTCAGGTTGCAAGTGGCAGTCCTTATGCAGGTAACGAAAAAGGGCTGAATCACTTTAACTCAAACAATAACGCAAATAGCTCTGCATTTGCTGCACAGGCCAAAGCGGGTGTTCGTGCAGAATTGTTCGACAAGTTTTCGGTATTTGCTGAATATCGTTATTTGCACGTGACTGATTCTAACTATACATTCGGTTCAACCGAATATCCTGCAACAAGTTCTTCATACCCAGGCGGACATGCTCAAACTTCAGCTTGGAATGTGGGATTGGGATCAATGGATTACCATACTGGAATCCTTGGCTTGCAATACGATTTTTAATTAAAAAAGTTCTTATCCAATATTCGTAACGAGAAAATCACGCAATAGTGGCGGTTATTCGCCGCTACTATTGTAGTGAGAGTTAAATATTCGTTTCTATAACAGTTCGGAGTTCGAAAAATGTAAGATAACGCTGTTTTTTGGCATATCTTTCAGTAAAAAAATTGCTAGCGCAAGTTTTTTAAAGCCTAAACGCATCATTCTGAATTTATTGGGAATTGCCTTTATTCCTGCATTTTCTTTTTGGATTCAGGCATCATTAGCCACTCATGGCGCAGCCTATTGGATTTTTCCAATAATTGCTCGTAAGCCTGCCGATAGCGACCATGATCACGATGTTTGGGGTTATTCAGCGGATGGGTAACGTCTTCCAGTATTTCAGCTAACAAAGACTCAATTTCCAATAACTCTGATGGATATCTTTCCGTTTTAGGATCAATGATATTTGCAGAAGGAGGCTGCTGTTTTTTGATGGCCATCGTAAATCAAGATGAATGTTTAGCGTCTTCGTTGAGAATAACATTTTGATGCTCATCAATGACCCGTATACAAACATTGCCATGGTGGGTCTTCAGATAGGGCAGTAATCCAGCAATCTTGTTTCGGTCGAAATCCAAAGGCGCACTGATGGTTTCCCAGGCACCGTCCGGAAGTTGTTTTTGATAAATGATTAGCATTGATGGACGGTTTAGGCTCTAAGGGTTTCTATGACCTGCCCTTGATCATCCAGGGCTCGAAGATGGCAGCCCGGAAATTGGCGGGTCAGTTTTTGGAGTGCTTCATGAATGTGCTGACAATCCAGATCACTGGTCCAAGATACGGGTGACCAGGACGAGTTAGCTTTAGGATCTTGATATTGGAAACTCACCTTCATGGGAACAGAGTATAAAAAGGTCAATGAAACAGGATTTAAGTATTTACTGGTCTTGAATAACAATAGTCACTGCCCAACTGAAAAAGGCAAGTCTCAAATCCAACAACCGCATTTATGATCATTTACGTTTTGCTTGAAGCGGGTTTTGACAATCGTTTTCACCAATTCTTCATTCATTAATGAACTGATTGTGTGTAGCTAGGGATGCCATCTTCAGTGATCAAAATATAGCATAAAAGAATAATTAATCATTGTTAAATCCAGTATTAATTTTGTAACAATGTTAAATCACACACACTTATACACAAAGAAAATCTTGAAAATTAGTGCATTTTGATTGTCACCCATTTTGTAGAATGTTGGGGGTTGACAAGGAATAGATTTTTATAACTTAATGATATTTAAGAATTTTAGTGAATCTGTCCAAAAACTGGTCAATTCAAGAAATAAACAGTCTCAACCGATAGTTAGCAAAGTTGTTACTAGGTAATTCACAGAGTTATCCACAGGTTTTGTGGATAAAACCATCAGTGAATTTTTTGATAATCTTTATTATCGATACCGTCCGCTAAAGAACGTAGATTAATCGAGTCTAATTGTGTCCATCTATTTACCATTTGACTACGAGGTGGACGATAATAAGTTCGAAAGCAGTCGCTCGACTTTCGGGTTATGTATTGGTTGCAAGGGCTATATTAATGGACTTCAGCACGTCGTCGTCCTTCCCAATAGCAACTGAAAAACCCCTGACGTTAAGTATCTTGCTCTCAATTGAAACAACGTGCTTTTCTCCTTCGACAATCAAACCAAATATCTTTGATCTATCACCCTCGTTTCTGGTGATGCTACCAAGCAGTGTGCAAA
>RFQK01000097.1 GCA_009925045.1 Methylococcaceae bacterium | reverse complement strand
TGGCTTGTTGCACAGCATGCCCGGTACCTAATTGCTGTTTTTGCTCAATCCAGACGGCATCAAAATGACTTAGGCGTTCTTTAACGGTTTCGCCGCCATGGCCATAGACCACATGGATATGGTTGTCAGGAATCTGCAAGCTAGTGTCATACACATGCTGCAATAAAGGACGATTAGCTATTTGGTGAAGAACCTTGGGCAGCTTAGAGCGCATCCTGGTGCCTTGACCCGCCGCGAGAATAATAGTTTTGATCGACATGGTGTTCCTCTTATAAAAAAGCCCGATGACGCAAGCGCTATCGGGCTTATATTTTTATCGCTTAATTTAAATTAAGAACCACGTTTTCTTAATCTTTCTAAGGTTTTCAATTGTGAAATTGCTTCAGCTAATTCTGCTTTTGCAAGCGCATAATCATACTTACCTGTTTTATCAGCGAGCAACTCTTCTGCACGTGCCTTCGCTTGTAAAGCCGCTGCTTCATCGATATCGTGCGCACGAATCGCCGTATCTGCTAAAACAGTCACCACGTGTGGTTGAACTTCAAGTAAACCGCCTGATACATAATAAGCCAGACTTTCTTTGTCATTCAGTTTCACACGCACTTCACCCGGTTTTAAGCGAGTGATTAAAGGTGCATGTCGCGGAGCAATACCGACTTCACCCAACTCAGCCGGGGCGAACAGCATTTCCGCTAAACCAGAGTAAACTTCTTGCTCGGCGCTGACGATGTCAACATGAATTGTCATTGCCATATTGAATTTCTCCTAGGCTCAGAATTACATTTTTTTGGCTTTTTCAACGGCTTCGTCGATGCTGCCAACCATGTAAAACGCCTGTTCAGGCAAATTGTCATAATCACCATTAATAATGCCTCTGAAACCGGCAATGGTATCTCTGAGTGATACATATTTACCAGGTGAACCGGTAAAGACTTCCGCTACGAAGAACGGTTGTGACAAGAATCTTTGAATCTTACGTGCACGTGCCACAGTCAGCTTATCTTCTTCTGACAACTCGTCCATACCCAGAATCGCAATAATGTCGCGCAGTTCTTTATATCGTTGCAGAATACCTTGAACTGAACGTGCAGTTTCGTAATGTTCTTGGCCAATAACTAAAGGGTCTAACTGACGACTGGTTGAATCCAAAGGATCGATCGCCGGATAAATACCCAACTCAGCAATTTGACGTGACAGTACGACAGTCGCATCCAAGTGAGCAAATGTTGTGGCTGGAGAAGGGTCAGTCAAGTCGTCAGCAGGTACATAGACCGCTTGAATCGAAGTAATAGAACCCGTTTTGGTTGAGGTAATACGTTCTTGTAATACACCCATCTCTTCAGCCAGCGTAGGCTGATAACCTACCGCAGACGGCATACGACCCAACAGCGCAGATACTTCGGTACCGGCTAGGGTGTAACGATAAATATTATCAACGAAGAACAATACATCACGACCTTCGTCACGGAAGAATTCCGCCATGGTCAAACCGGTCAAAGCAACGCGTAAACGGTTTCCTGGTGGCTCATTCATCTGGCCGTAAACCAAGGATACTTTGTCGATAACTTTGGAGTCAGTCATTTCGTGGTAAAAGTCGTTCCCTTCACGAGTACGCTCACCCACACCAGCAAATACAGAGAAACCACTGTGCTCAATCGCAATATTACGAATCAGCTCCATCATGTTAACGGTTTTACCTACACCCGCACCACCGAACAGACCTACTTTACCGCCTTTAGCAAACGGGCAAACCAAGTCAATCACTTTAATACCGGTTTCTAATAATTCATTAGCAGGTGCTTGTTCATCGTAGCTGGGCGCATCACGATGAATAGTCCATTTTTCTTGTTCGCCAATTGGACCTTTCTCATCAATCGCTTCACCTAAAACGTTCATGATGCGACCCAAAGTCGCTTGTCCGACAGGAACTTTAATAGCGTCACCGGTGTTGCTTACACCAAGACCACGTTTCAAACCATCGGTTGAACCCATTGCAATGGTACGCACGACGCCGTCGCCCAATTGCTGTTGTACTTCCAAAACCAGTCCGCTTTCGACGTTTAACGCATCGTATACTTTTGGCATGTTGTTCCGTGGAAACTCCACGTCTACAACCGCACCAATAATCTGAACGATTTTACCCAAACTCATTGTGTCGTCCTCTTAAATAATCTCTAAACTTGTGAATACTTAAACAGCTGCAGCACCGGCAACGATTTCCGAAATCTCTTGCGTAATGGCCGCTTGGCGGGCTTTGTTGTACACAAGTTGCAGTTCTTTAATGATATTACCTGCATTATCAGATGCGCTTTTCATGGCAACCATACGTGCAGCTTGTTCACAGGCATTGTTTTCAACTAAGCCCTGATACACGATGGATTCAACATAACGCACCAGCAAATGATCTAAAACTTCTTTGGCACCGGGTTCATACAAATAATCCCAGCGTCCTTGAGGCTCTTCCTCTGTTGATTCACCGCTAATCGGCAGCAACTTATCAACCACAGGACGTTGGGTCATGGTGTTAACAAATTCATTACTGACTACATACAGTTCATCGATCTCACCCTGGCCGTAAGCGTCCAGCATGATTTTGATCACCCCGATAATATCGTGTTGATGAGGGGCATCGCCTAGTTTTGACACTTGACCGATCAAGCGCGCATTAATGCCACTAAAAAAGCTCGCTGCTTTGCCACCTATCGTACAAATATCGACTTCGATACCGTTTGACGACCAGGTTTGCAATTCATTAAGCACTCTTCTGAACAAGTTTGCATTCAAACCACCGCACAAACCACGATCGGAACTGATCACGATTATGCCAACACGCTTTACATCTCGTTTAATCATAAACGGATGTTTATACTCAGGATTCGCATGGGCCAGATGACTGATGATCTGGCCAATTTTTTTTGAGTAGGGCCGTGTAGCCTGCATGCGGTCCTTAGTTTTACGCATTTTACTTGCGGCGACCATTTCCATGGCGCGAGTGATTTTTTGAGTATTTTTAATACTCGCAATCTTGCCACGTATCTCTTTGCCAACAGCCATTTACTGATCCCTTACCAGCTAGCAGTTTTAACGAAACGTTCGATGGCAGCATGAATACCATCTTTAATTTCATCACTAAAATCACCTGTTTCATTGATTTTAGCAATTAACGCTGATTCTTCAGATTTAAAGAATGACAATAAAGCGGCTTCGAAATTACGCACTTCTTTGTGCAAACGCCGCTAATTCACGGTATTGCGCTAAATCCAGACGAGTACCGCCACCCAGTTTCTTAATAATCTTGGTTTGTGCCGCGCCACCTACCCGAGAAACAGACAGACCGGCGTTGACCGCTGGACGAATACCGGAGTTGAACAGGCTGGTTTCCAAGAAAATCTGACCATCGGTAATCGAAATAACGTTGGTTGGTACGAAAGCTGAAACGTCACCACCTTGAGTTTCGATAATAGGCAAGGCTGTTAATGAACCCGTTTTGCCTTTTACTTTGCCATTGGTGAGTTTTTCAACTTCGTCAGCATTGATACGCGCAGCACGTTCCAGCAAACGCGAGTGAATATAGAATACGTCACCAGGATATGCTTCACGACCTGGCGGACGACGCAATAACAATGAAATTTGACGGTAAGCCCAAGCTTGTTTGGTCAAATCATCATAAATAATCAGCGCATCTTGACCGCTATCACGGAAGAACTCGCCCATGGCGCAACCAGTATAGGGCGCGATAAATTGTAATGCGGCTGATTCAGAAGCAGAAGCCACAACGATGATGGTGTGATCCATCGCGCCATGTTCTTCCAGTTTACGCACAACATTAGCAATTGAGGAACGTTTTTGACCGATCGCCACATAGATACATTTAATGCCTGTACCTTTTTGATTAATGATCGCATCAATCGCGATAGCTGTTTTACCAGTCTGTCTGTCACCGATAATCAGCTCACGCTGACCACGACCGACAGGAATCATCGCATCGATAGATTTCAAACCCAATTGTACGGGTTGATCAACTGACTGACGCGCAATTACACCCGGTGCAATTTTTTCAATCGGTGAACGCAAGTCAGTATCAATTGCGCCTTTGCCATCAATAGGATTACCCAAGGCATCGACTACACGACCCAATAAAGCTTCACCTACGGGTACTTCTAAAATTCTACCGGTACATTTGACAGTGTCACCCTCAGTGATATGTTGGTATGCACCCAGCATAACCACACCCACAGAGTCACGCTCTAAGTTCAAAGCCATGCCATAAGAACCGCCGGGAAATTCCAGCATCTCACCTTGCATAGCTTCCGACAAACCATGAACACGCACAATACCGTCAGTTACACTGACTACAGTACCTTCAGTATGCGCTTCTAATTTTGTGTCGAAATTTTCGATCTTCTTTTTGATTAGATCACTTATTTCTGATGGATTTAATTGCATTTTGATTTCCCGATCTAGCTCTTAGAGCCTTTTGGCTAATTGTTTAAGCTGGCCTCTGATAGAACCATCGATAACTTTATCACCCGCTTTGGCGAGGATACCGCCAATCAGACTGTTATCGACTGAGACAGTGGCATTCACTTTTTTGTTCAAGAATTTTTCGAGCATGGCAACGTATTTGGTTTGCTCTGCCTTGGAGAGTGCGTATGCACTGACCAATTCGACATTAGCGTACCCTTCGTCTTCTGCTTTATAGCCTTCAAATTGCTCGGCTATAGTAGGTAACAACTGTAATTTGCCGTTCAGTACCAAAATTTTGACAAGATTTTTTGCTTCATCCTGCAACTGATCTTGGCATATATCCAGTATCAAGTTGATTTTGCTATCGATGGCTACTTTAGGGTTGCCCAGTAATTGAACCAGTTTTGGCTCTGCTGCGACTTGCGCCAGAAATTGTAGCGCTTCCGCCCAGACAGATGCTGAACCGGTCTCTTTAGCCCGCTTGAAAACTGCTTCAGCGTAAGGTCGTGCTAATGTTGCTAACTCAGCCATTCGCTTAACCTAATTGTTCTGCGGTTTTAGCCAGTATGGCTTGGTGCTTAGCTTTGTCGATTTCTTCTTTCAAAATCTGTTCAGCTGCACGCAGGGCCAATGCCGAAACTTCTTTACGCAAATTCTCTCTGGCTTGGGCTCTTTCCTGTTCGATTTGGGCCTTAGCCGCTTCAATCAAGCGTTCGCCTTCTGAACGAGCCTGTTGCTTGGATTCTTCCACCAACTCATTAGCACGTTTTTGCGCGGAACTTACGATTTCAGCCGATTGCTCTTTGGCTTCTTTCAAAATGGATTTTGCTTTTTTCTCGGCCAGACGAACATCTTCCTGACCTTTTTCAGCAGCGGCCAAACCTTCTGCGATTTTGGCTTTACGCTC
The DNA here is from genome assembly GCA_009925045.1 of Methylococcaceae bacterium. Lineage (GTDB taxonomy): Bacteria > Pseudomonadota > Gammaproteobacteria > Methylococcales > Methylomonadaceae > Methylomonas. Next base: position 670 of record RFQK01000097.1, on the reverse strand, counting down.
TTCGAGCGCAGCAATAATGGGCGGCCACACATACTTCATAGTCAACCAGACCAGAAGCGTAAAAGTGATCATTTGCCCGATCAGAGTAGCGTTGATACTCATTGATACTTTCCTAAATTAGCTGTTGAGGAGGTTATGCTTGTCTCCTGATTATTTGGCTGACAGCCATAAATCAGATAGACAAACAGTTTAAACCGCTCGATTAGCCTTTAATTGCTGAAAGGAATGGGTTAGCAAATGTAAAGAACAGCGCCATACCTACGCCGATCATGGTTGCCGCGTCAAGCAAACCCGCTACGATGAACATTTTCACCTGTAACATAGGAACCAATTCTGGTTGGCGAGCAGCGCCTTCCAAAAATTTACCACCCAACAAACCAAAACCAATCGCGGTACCGATGGCACCCAGACCCAAAATGATGCCTACTGCGATAACGGTAAAGCCTTGTACGTTGGCGATTAATGCTGCGAGTTCCATAGTGTCTCCTAAATGTATTTCAAAAAATAATGTTAAACAGGGAATATCTTAGTGATCTTCATGCGCCAGACTTAAATACACAATGGTTAACACCATGAAAATAAAAGCCTGCAATGTGATGACTAAAATATGGAAAATTGCCCAGGGAAAACCTAATAAGGGTTGAACCACAGGAGGAAGTAATGCAATCAA
>RFQK01000096.1 GCA_009925045.1 Methylococcaceae bacterium | reverse complement strand
AGGCGGTCGTTGAAAGTTTTTCACAAGTTAAACTGACTGACCGTTCTTTGGTCTGGAATACCGATTTGGTCGAAACTTTAGAGTTGGATAATTTGTTAGCCCAGTCACAAGTGACTTTGCATGCTGCATTAAACCGACAAGAAAGTCGTGGTGCTCACGCCAGAGAAGATTTTCCAAAACGCGATGATGTGAATTGGTTGAAACATAGTTTAACCTGGCGGAACGACGATCAAGTCTCTATTGATTATCGTCCTGTTCACATGTTTACCATGAGCAATGACGTTGATGTTATCGAATTACAGGAGAGGGTGTATTAATGGTTGAATTTAATTTGCCCGAAAACTCACGTCCTAAGAAAGGTCAACACCATCCAGCCCCCGTGGGTGCAACACGGATTAAACGGGTGGAAATCTATCGCTGGAGTCCAGATTCCGATGAATTACCGCGTATAGACAGCTTTGATATTGATCTTGACCAGTGTGGTCCCATGGTGCTGGATGCCATTCTCAAAATCAAAAATGAATACGACAGCAGTTTGGCATTGCGTCGCTCATGTCGTGAAGGTGTGTGTGGCTCATGCGCCATGAATTTAAATGGACGTAATACCTTGGTGTGTACTCAATCCCTTGCGGATTATCCCGATACCATCAAGCTTTCGCCATTGCCGCATATGTCGGTGGTGAAAGATTTAATTGTTGATATGAAACATTTTTTTCAACAATATGCCAGTATCCAACCCTGGTTGAAAAACACCCAATCGGCTCCGGCCAACGCTGAACGTTTACAAACCACTGAACAACGGGCGGTATTGGATGGTTTATATGAATGTGTTTTATGTGCTTGTTGTTCAACCAGTTGCCCGAGTTACTGGTGGAATGGAGAAAAGTATTTAGGGCCAGCTGTTTTATTGCAAGCCTACCGTTGGTTAGTCGATAGCCGTGATGATGCAGACCAAGAAAGGCTGGCGCAATTAGATGATGCCTTTAAGTTATATCGTTGCCATACCATCATGAATTGTACGGATACCTGTCCTAAAGGCTTAAATCCTGCAAAAGCGATTGCTGAAATTAAGAAAAGACTGGTCTGATGCTTGTTAATCAGTTGCGTTGGCGTTGTAGACGCGGCACTCAAGAGCTTGATTTGCTTTTACTGGCCTATTTAGACCAGCATTATTCGGGAACTGGCTTGGAGCAACAGCAATGTTTTCATGAGTTTCTGGACTTAGAAGATAGTCTTTTACAACATTATTTATTAGGTAACACAGTGCCAGATCGTTCGGATTATGCTGTATTAGTTGAGCAAATATTGTCTGTAAAAAAACAGTAATAACGGATGTTAGTCTTTGACTATTCGAATACCGTTTTCTTCAATCAGAATTTTTCTTTGTTTATATAAGCTTCCGATCGCTTGTTTGAAGATTTTTTTACTGATGCCAAATTGACGATAAATTTGTTCTGGGGCACTTTTATCTGTCAAAGCTAAATAGCCACCGTGACGCTCTAATTCCTCGAGTATGTCTTCAGTGGTTTTATCGCGTTTAACACCATAATTTTGGTTATCGAGTATCAGATCTAAGCGATAATCCGTGCGTAACTTCTTAACAAATGCAGTTAATTTTTGACCACGAGTAAGTGGCTGAAAGATTTCGCCCTTATATAAGATGCCCCAATACTGATTATCAACGACAACTTTAAAACCTAAATCTGTGGGTTCGGCGACAATAATCTCGACTTTTTGTCCCTCTTTGTAATAAACCGCTTCATCTTGCAGAAAGTCATCTAACATCATCGAAGCCGCGATGCGATTATTTTCATCCAGGAATAATCTGACTAAATAGCTACGACCAGCATGCATAGGTACTTTTTGTTCACTGAAGGGTACCAGCAGATCTTTTGGCATACCCCAGTCTAGAAATGCACCGGCATGACTGACGGACACGACTTTCAAAAAAGCGACTTCATCTACTTCTGCATAAGGTTTATCCTGTGTCGCCCACAGTTTTCCACTACCGTCACTGTATACAAAAACATCAAGTTTTGAGCCTGTGTCAATCGGGGTATGCAGTTGTTTACCCGCAATCAGTTCAATTTCCTGACCTTCATCCCCTTGTAAATACACATCAGTATCGCGCCGGCGAACCACGGTCAGGGTGTTAAATCGTCCAATCGCTATCATGATGAGTCGTTGTATGAGGTGGGTAAATGAACGACGTGTCGCCCAAGCAACACGTCGATAAGGCAAAATTTCTAATTGTCAGTGACAGCACCTTTTGAAGCTGAGCTGACCAGTTTGGCATATTTAGCTAAAACGCCACGGGTATAACGTGGTGCTGGTTGTTGCCATTTTTCCAGCCTACGGGCAATCTCGTGCTCATTGACATGCAAAGTGAGTTGTTTGCTTTCAGCATCAATGGTGATTTCATCGCCATCCTGAACCACCGCCAGAACACCACCAACATGCGCTTCAGGCGTGATGTGGCCTACCACAAAGCCGTGAGTACCACCTGAGAAACGACCATCAGTAATGAGTGCTACTTCCTTGCCTAAGCCTTTGCCCATAACCGCTGAGGTGGGGGAGAGCATTTCCCGCATGCCAGGCCCTCCTTTCGGGCCTTCGTAACGAATGACAATGACATCACCTTTGACAATACTGCCATCCAGTATGGCTTTTAATGCCAATTCTTCGGCATCAAATACTTTGGCAGTGCCTGTGAAAATTAAACCTTCTTTGCCAGTGATTTTGGCAACAGCACCTTCGGTTGCCAAATTGCCATAAAGAATGGCCAGATGACTGTCTTTTTTAATCGGATTACTGAGAGGACGAATCATGTCTTGCCCTTCTGGATAATCCGAAACATCTGCCAGATTCTCAGCCATGGTTTTGCCGGTTACTGTCAAACAATCACCATGTAACAGGCCAATATTGAGCAATTCTTTCATCAATGGCTGAATACCGCCGATTTCTACCAGTTCACCCATTGAATAACGACCGCTGGGTTTTAAATCTGCCAACATAGGTACTTGAGCCCCTATACGGGTAAAGTCATCCAATGTTAGGTCAACACCACACGCATTAGCCATGGCCAGTAAATGCAAAACTGCATTGGTTGAACCGCCCAGCGCTATCACGACGGTGATGGCGTTTTCAAATGCGGGTTTGGTCATGATATCGAGTGGTTTGATATCGCGTCTTAATAACTCTAGCACCGCAGCACCGGCTTTTTCGCAATCCAGACTTTTATCGGCTGAAATTGCCGCCTGCGCAGAGCTGTTCGGCAAACTCATACCTAATGCTTCAATCGCTGATGCCATAGTATTAGCGGTGTACATGCCACCACAAGATCCTGGGCCGGGAATGGCCTTAGCTTCGATGGCAGCCAATTCGGTATCATCGATTTTGTCATTGGCGCGCGCACCAACGGCTTCAAAAACGGATACGACATCGAGTTTTTTATCGTTATGGCAACCAGACAGAATAGTCCCGCCATATACAAAAATCGCCGGACGATTCAGTCTTGCCAGAGCAATCATGCAACCCGGCATGTTCTTGTCACAGCCACCAATAGCCACAACGCCGTCAAAGCCTTGGCATCCGACCACTGTTTCGATTGAATCGGCTATCACCTCTCTGGAAACCAGGGAATATTTCATTCCTTCTGTGCCCATGGAAATACCGTCTGAAATGGTGATGGTATTGAAAATAACCGCTTTACCCTGAGCAGCGTTGACACCGCGTGCCGCATCATCAGCAAGATGATTGATGTGCATATTGCAAGGAGTCACCATACTCCAAGTAGATGCAATACCGATTTGAGGCTTTTTAAAGTCTTCGTTGCTAAAACCGACCGCATGCAACATGGCGCGACTGGGCGCGCGTTCCATGCCATCCACTACTTGAGAGGAAAATTTACGGGTAATATCGTCAGATTGGGCCATTGTATGGGTCCTTAAACAGGGTGATACGTACCGAACTCAGATCGAGTTGGAATTAAAAATTTGTGGGAAATTAAAAGGTATCCCAGCCACTTGAACGTCTGCGCCAGCTTAACTTGGGTAAAACAAAGCCCAAGATGACGCCAAATAATGCGAGTCCGCCACCATAAAGAAACCAGTCTTGATTACTGGTATCGGTCAGTGCCAAATTTTCACGTTTGAGTTGTTGTAAATCCCGCTCAATACTGACAACACGTTCTTGTAATTCATCGCGTTGCTGTTTCAATTGAATGGCATTAGCAGCGGTTTGTTGTAATTCAGTGAGTTCTGTACTCAATTTATCGCGTTGTTTGCCAACATCTTGAGTGGCAATCTGAGACTGTTTTAGCTGTTTGTTCTCTTCCAGCAGTTGTTCCAGTTTTTTACTGGCACTGGCTAATTGGTCTCGACTACTGGGCTGTTCGCTTAAAAAACGACTTAAAACAAACCCTTCCACACCTTGACTGGCCTGAACGTAGCTATAACCATTTTCATTGGCATCATGAAAAACAGTAATCTGACTTCCTGCCGGTAGCATTTTGACAATCTTGCCACGTTCATTATCGGCTGCGCGTAGAGGCAGTTCTAAATTCTCACTGATGTAAGCGGTTTTAGCATGGGCGACACTGACTAAACCTGCTGTAAGCAATACGCTAACTAAAACTTTTTTCACGACAGTGTTCTCTAAGTGGCTAAAGATGTCGATTTTATCGAAATTATCTGCCAATGAGAAATTCCAATAGTGCTTTTTGTGCATGCAGGCGATTTTCTGCTTCCGGAAAAATAACACTTTGTGGTCCATCAATCACATCAGCACTGACTTCTTCGCCTCTATGAGCAGGCAAACAATGCATGAACAGCGCATCACTGTGCGCCGCATTCATCACCTCTCGGTTAACCTGGAATGACTCAAATGCCAATTCGCGTTTTTTCTGTTCATCTTCCTGACCCATGCTGGCCCATACATCAGTTACCACCAAATCTGCTCCAGAAGCAGCGTCTTTAGGGTCTTGAAAAAAAGCGATTCTCGAGCCAGCCGCATCGACAATCTCTTGATGAGGTCGATAATCGAATGGGCAAGCGATGTTTAATTTGAAATCAAACTGGCGTGCCGCGTTGATATAAGAATGACACATGTTATTGCCATCGCCTATCCAGGCAACGGTTTTACCAGCAATATCCCCACGCAGTTCAAAATAAGTTTGCATATCCGCCAATAATTGGCAGGGGTGTTTGAGATCAGTTAAGCCATTAATGACAGGTACCCGTGAATAACGAGCAAAGGTCGTAACGGTTTCGTGTTTATGTGTTCTCAACATGATGCAGTCCACCATACTTGAAATCACGCGAGCGCTGTCTTCTAAAGGCTCACCGCGTCCGAGTTGGGTGTCGCGGGGTGATAAGAAAATAGCTGATCCACCAAATTGAGCCATTCCGGCTTCAAATGAAATACGTGTTCGGGTGGATGATTTTTCGAAAATCATGCCCAAAACTTTACCTTTGAGCGGTTGGTAGTCAGGGTCACGATTATTTTTTAATTCAATTGCGCGATTAATTAAAGTGTGTAATTCAGCGCTTGAAAAATCTAGCAAGCTAGTGAAATGTCTGATGTGTTGCATGTTATTTACCGGGTAAATTCTTCAATAAGAGTGACCAGAACATCACACAGATGATCAATCTCGGGCTCTGAAATGACTAAGGGTGGCAGCAAGCGTATGGTGTTTTCGGCAGTTACATTGATCAAAACACCATGCTGCAGGGCTTTAGCCACTAATTCGGCGCAAGGTTTAATCAGTTCTATGCCTATCATCAGGCCTAAGTGCCGAATATCGACAATCGCAGCATTGTCAGCTAATTGCGTGCTCAGTTTCTGACAGAAATAATCGCCTTTTACGCTTGCGCCAGCAATCAAATCGCTCGACTCTAAGCTGTTAATTACAGCCAGTGCTGCCGCGCAAGCCAAAGGGTTGCCGCCAAAGGTTGAGCCATGATTGCCTGCAGTTAAAACTTTAGCTGCCTCGCCTCTTGCCAGACAAGCACCAATAGGAACGCCATTACCCAGCGCTTTTGCCATGGTAGTGACATCCGG
>RFQK01000095.1 GCA_009925045.1 Methylococcaceae bacterium | reverse complement strand
TTTGGTGACGGACGAATATAACCCACTAATCACGCCTGAGAGCGTGCCACTGCCGTTACCAACATTCAAAGTCAACGAACCACCATTGGTGTTGATATTGCCACTGCCACTAATGGCACCCCCCGTAGCATTCAAAGTCAACCCCAGCGTACTTATCGATGAAGTGATGTTAGCGTTGATGTAAATATTGCGGTCAGCGGTCAGCGTCAGCAATACTCCTCCAGACGGCGCTGTGGTAATGGGAGAACTGAGAGTGATGTCACCATTACTGAGTCCAGAAGTCCCCGCGTTGGTTGTAGTAATAGCAATGGAGGTACCAGCATTCAAAGCCGAGGTCAAAGTGCTGGCATTGACTGTGACTGTACCAACCCCACTATCCGGGGTATAAGTGTCGCTGCTGTTGGTGTAGTTGAGATCTGTACTGCTAATGGTCACATCGGCCGGATCCAGCAACCACTCGCCGGATTTACCTCTGGCCGCTGAAGCTCTGACCCGGCTTGTCGAGGACACCCCCAAAATCGCTGCCGAGGTTTCGATGAAACCACCATTACCACCCAGTCCACCTCCCCGAGCGCTGAGATTACCTTTGATCTGGGTTTCACTGTGAGGCTTGTTGAGATCGGCAATGATAGTGATGCGGCCAGCGTTGCCATTTTGGGTGGCATCAACGCTAATACTGGCGGTTTCAGCCAAGCTGATGCGATCGGCCTGAACTTCGTTGAGTGCGTTGTCTTTGAGGGCGCCAATCTGTACCACACCGCCACCGCTTGCGCCCTCGGCCAATATCTGGCTGTTGGCTTGCAGTTGAATCTCGCTGCCAAGTACTTTGATTTGACCACCAACAGCTTCGGCACTGTTCGCGCGGATTTCACCCGTCTGCTTGACGCTATGCCCACTCACCTGCACCTGACCGGCTAGCTGTTGCCCACTGACATCGATCAGGCCGCCGATCTGGACTTCGCCGTTTTTCTCGTCGGCTTTTAACAGCACATGGCCTTGCTGCTCACCGATGCTGCGTGCCTGAATGATGCCGGTATTGCTGACCAGGTTGCTATAAATCGCATTAGCGGCTTGACTGGTCATAATCACCTGACCGCCATCCGCCTGAATCAGTTGCTTGTTTTCAATCAGACTATTAATAGTCGCTGGATCAACGGCAATTTGCAGATGGCCATTAGCCCCGGCCTGCAAGGTAACCTGATCACCGCCCGCTAACACAACATCACCTTGCTGGGCGACGATAAGCCCCTGATTACTGACATGGGGAGATAATAGAGCTACGGTACCGCCATGATGGGCTTTAATTTCACCCTGATTGACGATGCTACCCTCAGCGCCGTCGCGTTGAAACTGGTTTTTACCGGCCAGGAAATTATCGTTACTGATATTTTGGGTACTGGCAACAATCCCCCCCACATCTACTTTACTGCCAGGCGCAAACAGGACGCCGTTGGGATTGACTAAATAGACCTGACCATTAGCTGTCAGCTGACCGTAAATCTGACTGGGATCATGACTGACCACGCGATTTAAAGTAACTGACTGAACATTGGGTTGTTGAAAATCCACCCGGGCGTCTCGACCGATATTAAAACTCTCCCAGTTTAGAATGCCTTTCTGACTGCCCTGGGTAATGGTCATGGTGGCATCATGCTGGTCGATACTGACCTGACCTGCTAACACCTGAGCCTGTGAAGGTAATGCACTCGGCGCTACTTCGGCATGAACTGAGCTGATAACGATCTGTCCCAGCACGCTGTAGTAAACCAGCCGGTAGCGAATTGCGGTGCGCTGTATTCGCTTAGAAACGCGCTTTTGTTCAAAAGGAGGAAGACGAATTTTTTCTTTGCTCATAACTGAAAAAACTTCGTCAGCGTCAGCCAACCCGCCGGATCACCGGCTCGCGTACCGTCGCTATTATGATTAAATCGATCACGTGCTGGATTACTGGTGACCGGCAATCCAAGCAATGCACTGGCTTGCCAGTGTTTTTGATCGCTCCAGCGCAGGCCTATTCCAACCCCCGATAACAGATAAGTATTTGGACTATTGCCCACCCCCGACCAGAGCCGTTGGTTTACTTTAATGCCACCCGTATCGGCAAACAACAAGCCTTGCAAGCCATATCCCAACTCGCGTTGTAGTTCAATATTGAGCAACCAGCCACTGTCGCCCATGGCCTCATTGACCGGATACGCTCTGATACCGTTGGGACCGCCCAACGCAAATTTCTGTGATGCATCGAGATTTTTGGCCGCCCACTGGCCATTAAACGCCAGAGATAGCTGCCAATCCTGATTAAGATATTCAGTACGATTAAGATTGAAATTGTATTTAAGGAACTCACCCTGAGCACGAGCGGTGCGTGCATCGCTGTTTTTTTCCTCAGCCATTTCAATATTCAGATAACCCAAACCCAAATTTAAAGCGGCATTGTTGATAGCTTTACCATTCTGAATCTTAAGCTGGTTATTTTGGTTTAAACGATTCTCCAGCGTCAGACTGGCAGAGAGGTTTTGTTCAGCCTGCCTGATCAGGGATTGACTCAACACCCCTCCTAACAGACGTCCTTCGCCTTCCGCATGAAGATTGGCAAAACTACCACCCAACTGATATTGCAAATGTGAGCCATAAATGGACATCCGCGTACCCAAATCAGCCAGCAAAAAACTGTACTGACTCCTGACGCTGACCATATTTTCACTTCCTACGGCCTGAACCGAAAACTGATCACCGCGTCCCATAGGGTTATTTACCGCGACATTACCCTGATACTGATTACTGCCAATGCTTCTCAGCCCCTGATTGCTGTAGTTGAGGTAACCAGACACTAAGGAGGTATCGTTGAGCTTTAGCTTGATTTTGGTATCGCCGGCGTGTTCACCCGGGGCTAGAACGGCTGTCGTCAGAATGCCAGGCAAATCGTTGGCTTTAAGGAGGTCTGATTCTAAAGTCTGCAGTTGTAATGCGCTACCCGCTTGCTGGTTGCCAATAATCTGCTCGCGGACAAATTCGGCATCTGCACGTTCTGACTCTGAATTGAGTTCAGTGCCACTGTAGCGTGCCTCAATAATGACGATGCGAATTTTACCCGAGCTGAAATCCTGCTTGGGCAATACAACCCTGGCCAGCCAACCCTGAGAGCGATAATAATCGCTCAGTAACTGCCCATATGACTGCAACTGTTGAATGGATAATGATTGACCAATGGCTTTTTCAACAACCTGCGCTAATTGTTTGTTATCGAAGAGTTCGGCCCCTTCAATATCAATCTTTGCAGCAGTCTGAGGTAGAACTTGCGCATGTTCAGGCTTGGTTTTTTCAGGGCGTGCTGCTTCTACTTCACGCTGGATGACACCGGCATTGGGTACAATTTGCGCAGATGCCCCATTTGCATGAATCAATAATGCAGACGTTAGCATCAAATAAATTTGATACTCGATCCGACATAGACCAAATCTGATTAATGATTGCATAGACATTTGAGTTATTTTTAGCAGATAAAACCGTCTGAATATTTAATTCAATACAGTACACGCTCATCAACCACTAACCTTACAACCGATTCAACTCTGAAAATCTAGAAGTCGTGGTTAAAAATCACCTAAGCATACAGACCAATATAGAAAAAACTATCTAATAGGTTTTGACGCTTCTTTGGATCATTGTTTTGATAAATTAGCATTTATCAAAACATAGAATCTAGTGAATCACTTTTGATGTTAACACTAAATAAATATCTTTCCAGCTATTATTAACTAGCTATCTGATGATAGCGACTTATGAGTTCAAGCGCACTATCTGATCGCTGGCACTCGATACCATTGCTGACATCATTAACAAATACCCGTGTTTTAAACTGGATAAAACCTCAAGGCTTGACGAGAATCGATGGCCCTTGCCATTCAGAACTTGAATGCCTCCTTGCAAGCATCTCAAGCCGTTTCATATCTTTTCAGAATTGGTGTGTAAATGTCTCCGATAATAGTTCATCTAATTTAAAAAGATCGACACAATATAGCTGCGTCTCTACCGACCACCTGGACGATAATCAATAAAACTGGCGTAATGGCTAACAAATCTATACAAAATGAAAGAGGGTAAAAATGAGTAAACCGAGTGTTTTGATTTCGCGTCGCTGGCCAGCCAGTGTCGAAGCCAAACTGCAACAGCATTTCCACGTTACACTCAATACCGAAGACCGGCCTTTGTCTGCGGCTGAATTCAAATCGGCTCTACAACACTATGATGCAATCTGTCCGACGGTAACAGACACTCTCAGCGCTGAAGTCCTAACGGTAGCCAACAAACGCTGCCGGATTCTGGGTAATTTTGGTGTGGGTTATAACCATATTGATATAGAAGCCGCCCGCAGCGAAGGCTTAATCGTCACCAACACGCCTGGCGTACTCACCGAAAGTACTGCCGATATCGCGATGACCTTATTATTAATGTCAGCCAGACGCGGTGCAGAGGGTGACCGCCTGGTTAGAGCCGGCCAATGGCATGGCTGGTGTCCTACCCAGATGATGAGCAGCGATGTCACGGGAGCAACCCTGGGTTTGATTGGTTTTGGGCGAATTGCTCAAGCCGTCGCCCGTAAAGCGCATCACGGCTTTGGTATGAAAATTCTCTACACCAAACCCAGCCCAGCTGATCCCGTCATCGTGGCGGATTTGCAGGCTGAGGCATGCTCCAGCGTAGAGGAATTACTCACACGCTGTGATTATGTGTCATTACACTGCCCCGGTGGCGCCTCCACGCGTCACTTAATCAATGCCGAACGTTTAAAGCTTATGAAACCCACTGCCCATTTAATCAACACAGCCCGAGGCGATGTCGTGGATAGTCAGGCTTTAGTTGATGCGCTTAACAAGCGGCAGATAGCAGGCGCAGGCCTAGATGTTTATGAAGGCGAACCTGAGATACATCCAGGTTTCAGAGAATTGGAAAATATAACACTGTTGCCGCATCTGGGCAGTGCGACAATTGCCACCCGAACCGCAATGGGCGAAAAGGTATTGGCAAATTTGCATGCTTTTTTTACCGGACAAGAACTGCCCGACCGTGTCGTCTAAGTCAGAAGGTTCGCATTGAAGCCAGTTCAATGCGAACCCGAACTCAGCAAGATTAATCGCCTACTTTGACAACTTTTAGCGAGTTAGTACCGCCGCTGCTGCCAGTGCGATCACCTTTAGTAATGATAAAGGAGTCACCTTTTTCCGCAGCTACACGCGAACGCAGTTTATCTAAAACAAACTGATTAACTTCGGTACTTGCCATGTTTTCATGACTGAAATGCACAGGAAATACACCACGGTAAATCGTGACACGACCCAAGGTTCTCTCATGACTGCTAAACGCAAAAATGGGAATACCAGAACTGATTCGTGACATCCACAAAGGCGTAGAACCTGATTCGGTTAACGAAGCAATACCGTTAATTTTAGTATGATTCGCCAAGTACATCGCCGACATCGCAATCGCTTCGTCAATGTGTTCAAAGCTGTCGGTAATCCGATGCTGTGAAGTGGTCACACTGCGTTGCTTTTCAGTTTCCAAACAAATACGAACCATGGCTTGGACTGTTTTGACAGGGTGTTTGCCCGATGCTGTTTCCGCAGACAACATAATCGCGTCAGTACCATCCATAATCGCATTCGCCACGTCAAAAACCTCCGCACGCGTCGGAATAGGGTTTTCAATCATGGATTCCATCATTTGAGTAGCGGTAATGACGGCGCGATTCAGCTCGCGTGAACGCTTGATCAGCAGTTTTTGCGCAGCGGGTAAATTGGCATCGCCAATTTCCACACCTAAATCACCACGGGCCACCATAATGACATCAGAGGCCAGAATGATTTCATCGATGACTTCCATCGCTTCAGCACGCTCAACTTTAGCCACCAAACCGGCATACGATCCTGCTGCTTCCAGTAAGGCACGGGCTTCATGCATATCGTCGGCAGTACGTGGAAAAGAAATCGCCACATAATCCGCCTGAATCACGGCGATGGTTTTGATGTCTTCTTTGTCCTTGTCAGTCAAAGCTGCAGCAGACAGACCACCACCCAACAAGTTGATACCTTTGTTGTTAGACAAATCACCGCCGACTACCACTTTGGTATTTACACGCGTGTTGTTCTCAACATTGACCACATCCAGAACCACACGACCGTCGTCCAGCAACAGACGAGTCCCGGGTTTAAC
>RFQK01000094.1 GCA_009925045.1 Methylococcaceae bacterium | reverse complement strand
TCAACGGAGTGTTCACGAACGGACCCACTTGCGCCGTGTGGCGTTGGCGACAGGGCTTTTGGGGGCAGGCGGTCACCGAAACCCGTCGTATTCAGTCCAAGCCCATCAACGTTCAGGTGTTGCCGATTGCCGCTGGTTTTGATGCCATCAACTGGCTGGCGGCAGAAGCCTTGCAACTAACAGAACAATGGTCCGAGCAGTCCATGCAGGTGCAAGCGGGTCAGCCCATTACCCGTACCCTTAAACTGACGGCGCGTGGAACGACAGTGGCTCAACTGCCGGAACTAGCCACTCTGGCGGTGCCGGCTGGCTTGAAGACTTATCCGGATCAACCCCAATTGCATGAGGAAAAAGGCAGTGATGGTTTACAGGCAAGTCGGGAAGAAAAAATAGCCTTTATTGCGACTCAAGCAGGTGAGTATTCATTTCCAGAGCTGGCTGTAACTTGGTTTAATACTCAAACCGGCCAAAAGCAGATCGCGCGTTTGCCGGCGACTAAGATTCAGGTGCTGCCCGCGATAGTGGCCACTTCGCCATCAAGCGCATCAAAAGCCGAACCCATTGCCACTCAGTCCGCGCATCAAGATAATGCACTCGTGCTTTGGCAGGCTGTATCTGCCTTGTTGGCCATCGGCTGGTTGCTAACGATTGTTTATTTTATTCGCCGCTCCACTAAAGCTGTTGCAGTGCCGGTTGTCGAACCTGCTTATCCAAGCAGTAATCACCAGTATCGTCAAATTTTGCAAAATGCTTGCCACTCGGCACAGTCTGAACAGGCCCGAACAGCGTTGTTAGGCTATTTTGCCGCAGATAATTTGGCGCAAATTGTCGACCAATATCCGCTTTTGGCAGGGGCTGTGCGTGAGTTAAGTCAGGCCTTATATGCACCATCGCCTGTTGCGTGGCAGGGTGAATTGTTATGGCAGGCGTTTTTGCACTATGAACACTCGCCAGTCAATTCGAAAACAGTCAAACAGACTGAAACTCTGGAGCCTTTTTTTAGGCTGGTTTCTTAAGGAATTGTAAGATGCTGAATTGGCCAACCATAGAAACTGTCTTATTGGATATGGACGGTACTCTGCTGGATCTCAATTTTGATAATCATTTCTGGCAAACTTTTGTTCCGCAACACTATGCACAACTGCATGGTTTGTCATTGACAGAGGCGAAACAGGAATTGATTCCCCGCTTTAAAATCATGGAAGGTCGGCTGGAATGGTATTGTCTGGATTATTGGAGTGAGGCATTGCAATTAAATATTGCCGGACTCAAACAGGAAGTTGCCGGCTTGATTGCGGTCCATCCGCATGTGGTTGAGTTTCTGGAGGCGGTGCGTGCGAGTGGTCGACGTTTGTTATTGGTGACCAATGCCCATCGCGACAGTTTGGATTTAAAAATGGAAAAAACCTGCTTACAGGTGTTTTTTGACCAGATTATTTCATCTCACGATTATGGTTTTGCCAAAGAACAGCAAGATTTTTGGCGTATTTTGCAAGACACCCATCAGTTTGAGAAAAGCACCAGCCTGTTGGTGGATGACAGTCTGGCAGTATTAAAATCCGCTCAACAATTTGGCATAGCGCATCTGGTGTCTATCACTAAGCCTGATAGCACCGCACCGGTTCGATTGATTACTGAGTTTCCGGCGGTGGAAGACTTTCGGGCTCTGATGCCTGGCTTGGAGTCGTCGCTTTTTTAGCCGGCGCAGGTCGGGTGCGCTTGGGTTTGGGTTTGGGTTTATCAGAACGTTTTTGCGGACTTTGCACGCGCTCTCGAGGGCGGTTGGGATCGGGTTCGATAATGTCTTGTGCTAATAAGGCATCGCTAATCGCTTCAATCGTCAGTTTTTCGCCTATATAGTCCTCAATATCCGGCATTGAGTAAGCGTATTCCTCACAAATAAAGCTGATAGCTTCACCGCTGGCGCCAAATCGTGCGGTACGGCCAATTCGGTGGACATAGTCCTCCACATCTTGCGGTAAGTCATAATTGAAAACATGCGAAACATCCGGGATATGCAGGCCGCGGGCAGCTACGTCGGTGGCAATCAAAATGTTAGCGCGGTCTTCCTGAAAATCATTCAGCAAGCGCTGACGTTTCTCCTGAGGTACATCACCGCTTAATAATGCGGTCTTGTAGCCATTGGCTTGAAGATAATCATTCAGAAGTTCTGCACTGCGCTTAGTGTTCACAAACACGATACTGCGTTGCGGTTGATGATGTTTGATTAAGCCTAATAGCAGCGGAATCTTTTGTTCATTGGCTGGGCAATAGGCCAGCTGACGAATCGCGCGTGAGGTGACTTCCTCAGTCTCAATTTTTACCAAGACTGGGTTGTTCATATGTTCGTAAGCCAGTTCTGTCACCTTGTAAGACAAAGTGGCGGAAAACAACAGATTCAGACGTTTTTCGGCTGGCGGCATGCGGCGTAGTAAAAAGCGAATATCTTTGATAAAACCCAAATCAAACATACGGTCCGCTTCATCCATGACACTGACTTGGATGTTGTCCAGTTTCAGTGCCCCCTGTTTATAGAAATCGATAATACGACCCGGGGTACCAATAATGACATCGACATTGGTTTTGATCTTGTCCAGTTGTTTCTGGTAGTCAGTTCCGCCATAGATAAGAGCAAACTTAAGATTCAAATAGGGACTGAGTAAAATCGCATCTTTGTGAATCTGAATGGCAAGCTCCCGGGTTGGGGCCAGGATCAAAGCACGGGGATTATTGATTTTTTCACTTTCATCGTTGAGCAGATGCTGAAAAGTGGCCAAAAGAAAGGTCGCTGTTTTGCCGGTACCTGTCTGAGCCTGGCCCGCAACATCGCGACCGCGCAGCAAAATAGGCAATGATTTATCCTGGATCGGCGAGCAGTTTGTGAAGCCTGCTTCCTTCAAACCTTTGATAATCGAATCGGAAAGTTCCAGATTGCTAAAACGAGTTTCTGTTAAGTGTGTCTTTTTCATAGTTGAATAGCATAACGTAAAAACTCTGGAGGTTGAAATCGATTGACAAGCACTTTGCAGGGAAACTATAGTTTTAGGCTTTCAATCTTGTGGAGTAACAACGTGAGTGACTTAGTCCTTCATGTCTCAGATGCTGATTTTAGTGAGTCTGTTTTAAAAGCGACTGGCCCTGTTCTGGTTGATTATTGGGCGGAATGGTGTGGTCCTTGCAAAATGATCGCGAATATTGATGAAAATGCACAAACGCCAGCTAAATTTGGTATTAGAGGCATTCCTACTTTGATGATTTTTAAAAATGGTGAAGTTGAAGCGACTAAAGTAGGTGCTTTAACCAAATCCCAGCTGGCGGCATTCATCGACAGCAACCTCTAATTAAGTTAATCGGTCGGATTTATTGCAAAATAGCTTGCTAAGTCCGGCCGATACGTTACAATTCTTCATACATTCAATTCCGCTCTTTCCGCGCAGTATTTTTCGATCAAAATAATCCCTTACAATTTCCTGCTTCAATTGGCTTTCTGCCGATTTGCTTTTCTTCATTTCTCATAACCAAACATGAATCTTACCGAGTTAAAACTTAAACTTCCTACAGAAATAATTGCAATTGCTGAATCCTTGGGGCTAGAAAACATCGACAGAGCCCGTAAACAAGAACTTATTTTTTCCATCCTCAAAAAGCAGGCCAAAAGTGGCGAAGACATTTTTGGTGATGGTGTTTTAGAAATTTTGCAGGATGGTTTTGGTTTTTTAAGAACGCCGGGTGCTTCTTATTTGGCCGGTCCGGATGATATTTATGTTTCACCGAGTCAGATCAGACGTTTTGGTTTAAAAACCGGTGACACGGTAAGCGGCAAAATTCGCCCGCCTAAGGAAGGCGAACGTTATTTCGCGATGCTTAAAGTTGAGTTTATTAACTTTGAAACGCCCGAAAATGCTAAAAACAAAATTTCTTTCTCAAATCTGACACCGCTGTTTGCCAATAAGCGTTTCCGACTGGAACAGGGTAACGGAACCAGCGAAGATTTGACCGCACGTATCATTGACCTGATCGCCCCGATTGGTAAAGGTCAGCGGGGCTTGATTGTTTCACCGCCGAAAGCCGGTAAAACCATGATTATGCAAAGCATTGCCCATGCGATTGCTGAAAAAAATCCAGAATGCTATCTGATTGTGCTCTTAATTGATGAGCGACCAGAAGAGGTGACGGAAATGGAACGTTGTGTTCGGGGTGAGGTCGTTTCCAGTACCTTTGACGAACCTGCGACTCGTCACGTCCAGGTTGCTGAGATGGTCATTGAAAAAGCCCGTCGTCTGGTTGAACATAAACATGACGTCGTGATTTTGCTGGATTCGATTACCCGTCTGGCACGTGCTTACAATATGACCGTACCTTCATCGGGCAAATTACTGTCGGGTGGTGTGGACGCCAATGCGCTGGAAAAACCAAAGCGTTTCTTTGGTGCGGCGCGTAACATCGAAGAGGGTGGTAGTTTGACGATTATTGCTACTGCACTGGTTGAGACCGGTTCCCGTATGGACGAGGTAATCTTTGAAGAGTTTAAAGGTACCGGTAATATGGAATTGCATTTGGAACGTAAAATTGCTGAGAAACGTATTTATCCTGCAATTAACATTAATCGTTCCGGTACCCGTCGTGAAGAATATCTGGTTGATCCCGATGAATTGCAAAAAACCTGGATATTGCGCAAGATTCTTCAACCTATGGATGAATTGGCCGCATCAGAATTCGTACTTGGCAAACTCAAAGACTTCAAAACCAACGCTGAGTTCTTTGATTCTATGAAGCGCTAATCGCTTTCCCGTCTTACTTGCCGGTATTCTGCAATCTTGATGACAGAATACCGGTAGCGCAGGTTTGCGCTGTGCCTGACAACCCTCCTTGATGCCTCGCTAATTTCAAATTGCTTTTCGCCAAGTCTGGTATATTGAATGAGATGATATACATGGAGACAGGTGTGCGTTCGACCACAAAATTCTTTCTGCCTTTTCTGCAACTCGCCGGTCCTTTCTGGATCGCTAAGGATAAAGCCAAAGCCCGTTTCCTATTATTAGGTCTTATTGGTCTGACCATAGCTCAGCTACTGATTTCAGTCTCTATTACTGAATGGAGTGCCGATTTATTCGATGCACTGGAACAGCGTTCCATGACGCGTTTGTTTACCCAAGTAGGTCTGATCATACTGATTTTTGCTGCTAATATCGTTGTCACCGCCAGTCATTTAAGTCTGAAACGCCGTCTGCAACTGGATTGGCGCGGCTGGCTAACCGATCAGTTAATCGGGCAGTGGATGTTCGAGGGTCGACATTATCTTGTCACACATATTAATGGTCAGCATGACAATCCAGACGGTCGTATTGCCGAAGATATTCGGATTGCTACCGAATATGCGATTGATTTGTTACACACTCTGTTTTACTGCGTGATTCTGCTTGTCAGTTTCAGCAGTATTCTGTGGACGCTGTCGGGTACGCTGACGATACGCTTGGGTTTTATGGACATCAATATGCCAGGGCATCTGGTGTGGTTAGCGATGGCCTATGCCTTGACCGCGTCTGTGCTGGGCTGGCTGATCGGTCGACCATTGACCAAAGCCACAGACCAGCGCCAGACCGAAGAAGCTAACTTTCGCTTTGCGCTAGTCAAAGCGCGGGAAAATTCTCTGGCCATTGCCTTGATTCATGGCGAGCACCATGAAAATCCGCATTTTCACCGCCTGTTTGGTCACATCGTTGATGCCTGGAATCAGCAGACTGCAGCTTGGAGTCGAATCACGATGTTCAGTTCGGGGTATTCGGTTTTGTCGATGGCGTTTCCGATTCTGGTTTCAGCTCCCCGTTACGTGCTGCAACAGATTACTCTGGGAACCTTGATGCAGTCAGCCCAAGCGTTTCAACAAATGGTCTCCGCTTTATCCTGGCCGGTTGATAATATGGGCAAAGTCGCAGAATGGCGGGCTTCGGTTGAGCGAGTTTTGGGTTTGCATCAGAGCCTGCAAGCTCTGGAATTTGAAATCAAACGCGCGGATGCCAAGCGTATCCGCATGACCAAGAATGAAGGTCAGGTCATGCGCTTTCATGATGTGGAAATCACTCGTCTGGACGGTGAGGTCTGTGTCAAACAATTTAGTGAAGCAATTCATTCCGGCGACCGGATACTGATAAGCGGGGATCCCTTACTCGGAAATAAACTCTACAAGGCGACTGCGGGTCTTTGGCCATGGGGTTCCGGCTGTATCGAGCTTCCGGATGATGAGCCCTTGTTCTTTATGCCACCCAGACC
>RFQK01000093.1 GCA_009925045.1 Methylococcaceae bacterium | reverse complement strand
CCCTTATTTGGTCGTAATACTTTGGGCGGTGCGCTTTCATTAGAAACTAAAGACGGAATCAGTAATCCAGGTACTTCTGTGCAAGGCATGGGAGGAGCTTATGGTCGTAATGCCTATGAATTTGAACATGGAGGCAAAAACGACAATTTAGGCTTGAACTGGTTTTTGACCGGTAATTATTTTCAAGATCATGGTTGGCGTGAAAGTTCACCTTCTAATCTTCGGCAGATATTTGGCAAAGTGGGCTGGCAAGGTGAAAAAGCTGAAATAAAACTGACAACCGCCTTTAATGACAATAGTTTGTACGGTAACGGTATTCAGGACTTTCAGTTACTCAATCAAAATTACAGCAGCATTTACACTAAGCCGGATATTACCGAAAACCGTTCATTGTTTATAAATTTAGAAGGTTTGTACCAAGTTAATAACCGCTTACAACTCACGGGAAATAGCTACTACCGTAATATTAAAACTAATACTTTTAATGGAGATATCAACGAAGAAGCTCTCGAGCATTGGGTACAAGTTGGCTCATATCAAAGCGATGTCTGTCGTTTTCAAGATAGCGAACTTTGTAATGGACTAATCAACACCTCTTTAACCCAGCAGCAAAATTGGGGTACTCAAGGACAGGCGATTGTTTCCGATAAGCTTTATGGGATGGATAATCAATTGTTGTTCGGGTTGGGCTATGATCAAAGCGTCATGGCATTTAATCAGTTATCAGAATTCGCCAATATGCTTCCAGATCGGAGTATGGCTGGGATTGGCGCTTTAAATCAGGAAAGTAATGTTTCTTTAGGTGGTGATACCGTCACTTGGAGTTTTTTTACACAAGATACCTTAAGTATTACTAAGAATCTGCATTTGACTGCAGCAGGTCGTTACAACTATACATCGGTAAGCAACAAGGATGCTTTAGTGGCTGCAGGTCCTGAATCTTTGTCAGGCAAAGGCCGTTTCGATCGGTTTAATCTGTCTGTGGGTTTAACCTATAATCCCCTTAAAGAAATTGGTTATTACGCCAATTATAGTGAGGCAACTCGGGCGCCAACCAGCATAGAAACCGGCTGCGCCAATCCGCTGGTGCCTTGCCGTTTGCCTAATGCGATGGCTGGAGATCCGCCGCTTAAACAAGTCATCAGCGAAAACTGGGAAACAGGTTTTAGAGGGGAATTACCCGGACATGTCAATTGGAATTTGGGCTATTTTCGGATTGAAAATGCCAATGATTTGCAATTTGTCGTGTCTCCTACTCAGACTTCGATGGGCTATTTCAAGAACTTTGGCAAGACGCGTCGTCAGGGCATCGAGTTTGGCCTGGATCGTAAAGTTAACCAATGGAATTATGGTGTTAACTACACCTGGCTTGAAGCAACTTACCAGTCTGGTGAGCAATTGCTGGGCGAAAGTAACAGCTCTGCGGTGGATGGTCTGATTACAATCAGACCGGGTAACCGGATTCCTTTAGTGCCGCAACATGCCTTCAAAACTTTTGTGGACTATCAAATGACCCCAGAATGGGGGAGTAATGTGAATATCATCGGGTTTTCCAGCATGTTTGCGCGTGGTAACGAAAACAATGCGCATCAAGCAAATGATGAATATTTAGGCTCAGGTAAGCTTGCCGGATATGTTGTGGTGAACTACGGTATCCGTTATCAGCCTTCCTATGTCAAAGGACTGCATATTTTTGGTCAGGTTAATAACTTACTTGATGAACGATTTATCACAAGTGGCCAACTTGGGCCGCAAGCGATCGCCACCAATGGTACTTTCGCCCCGCAGAAAGATGTGCATACCACTTTTTATGGTCCAGGAGCGCCACGCACTTGGTGGCTAGGCATGCGTTACAGTTTTTAGTTGTGTGTTGTTAAGATTAAGGAGTCTTGCCCATGGACGGGCATCTTTTTTCACATTCTTGAGTGGCTCAATAAACCCAAGCTACTGGCGATATGGGCGAGTTCAGTAAAGGTTTGTACCCCCAGTTTCTTTTTGATTTGTGTGGCGTAATTGGAAACAGTTTTTTGTTGCAGGCACAATTGATCGGCAATCGCGTTAACCGTCAGACCTTGTGCAAGTAAGCGGTAAACATCAAATTCACGCGGCGAAAAGCCATTAATCACATTTGCATGATCTCCTCTTAGTTCGCCAATATCATCATGGCTGAGCAAGCCTGCTTCAATATAAGTGTTAGCGTTGACAACGCAATTTATGGCCTCGATTAGCAAGCTGGGGGCGCTATTCTTGGTGATATAGCCCTTGGCGCCAGCTTGTAAGGCCCGATTGACGAATACTGCTTCATGGTGGACGCTAAACACCAATATTTTTGCCTGATCATCATGCAGCAAAATTCGTCGTATAGCTTCTAAGCCACCGATGCCGGGCATAGATAAATCCATGATCACGATGTCAGGTTGTAATTGTTGATAAAGCTGAATGCCTTGTTCTGCTTTAGAGGCTTCCCCGACTAATTCAATGTGATCAGTGGTGGACAATAAGACTCGAATCCCGGCTCTTAACAGGGCGTGATCATCGACTAATAATGCGGTGATGGTTTGCTTAGTCATAGCGGGATGATGGCAGTAATCTGCATGCCTTGCTGAGGTGCTGTGATGATATCCAGTCGGCCTTTAAGCGAATGAATGCGTTCGCGTATGCCTTTTAAACCAAAACCTGAATAGAGTTGCTGATCTGAGCATCCCTGGCCATCATCGCTGATTGCCAGTTGAAGTTCCTGAGTGGTCTCAAGTGTATGCAGTTCAATTTTGATTTGCTGTGCCTGAGCATGCCTGACGCAGTTGGTGAGACATTCTTGTATTACCCGAAACAGCTGAATGCTAAGCGCGTCGGGTAAATGATCGATATCAGGATCATAATCCAGTTGCCAATCGAGATTGGGATAACGTTTTTGCCAGACCGAAACCAGATCCTCTAAGGTGGCAACAAGACCCAGTTGGCTGAGAATTAAGGGATGTAATTGTTGCATCATGGATCGCAGCACTTGTATTAAATGCTCGCAACTGTCTTGGATAGAGCGGCTGATTTGCGTTAAGTCAGCTTTAGGAGAAACGGCTGCGGCAGCCATCACTTTAATGGCTGTGAGTGATTGACCAAATTCGTCATGTAAGTCTTGGGACAATTGCTGACGTTCCGCCTCCTGTATAGACAGGGTATGTCGGGTCAGGGCCTGATTAGCGGATTGCGCCTGCTGCAGTTCAGAGGACAAGTGATTAATGGCATTGGCAATAGTATCCAGTTCCAGTGCTGAGAAACTGGGTAGGCGATGATGATAATTGCCGGTCTCAATGCTGCGTAAAGTTCCGACCATAACGCTTATCGCGGCTAATGATTTGCTTAATACCCAATGAATAGCAAAGAAACTTAAGACCATCAATAAGCTCATACTGCTAAAAAACATGATGCTTTCTTGCCAGGCCTCGGTGATTTCGTCTAAAGGGCGTGGAGTAATGATCAATTTTAATTGCTGGCCGTCACGGGTATTGATTTGATGTTCGATTGATGGAAAATCAACTGACATGGCTTTGACAAACCAGTCAGGTGGTGGTGATTCGGGCTGTGTGTTTAAAGCTGGTTCCTGAATCGATAGCAAGTGGCCGTTCGCTTGTTGTAATTGAATGCTTAAATGACGGCTAGGCTGCAAGGCACGAAAATGGCTTAAATCCTGGGATGACAGATTTAGATGGTTGATACCCAGATTCATAATGTCGACAGCAAGCTGAATTGAACTGCTGATTTCTTTTTCGACCGAGCGACGCGCCTGCCATAAGGTCAACGAGCCTGCCAATACTAGTATGACTATCGCAGACAGCAGAATGCGGAAAATGATTTGGTTGCGTAAACTCATATGCAATGCAGAAAATACCCGTTGATCGGCTTTTTTACCTTAACTGTTAGTCGATTGCTACTATTCGGAACGTTTGAGAGTGCAAACAGGAAAAATTCCTGCTTAGTTGGGATCCTGAGGGCGCCAGTAATGCTTTTGCTGTTGACGTTGAGTCTGGACACTAAAGCGGTTTTCATCGGTTTCCAAGGCAATAGCGCCGGAGGTGGCGGTATTTAAATAACGACTGCCGACGTGTTGATAACGCGCAACGACGCTAGGATGGGGAAAATGAAAGCGATTGAGATAGCCGCTGGAGACGATGGTCAGTTCCGGCTGGACCTGAGCTAAAAATGTCTCGGTTGAAGAAGTTTTGCTACCGTGATGGGGTGCAAGCAGAATGTGATGGTGTAACTGTCCCCTGAATTGTTCGCTTAAGCCGTTTTCTGCTTCTTGTTCGATGTCGCCAGTCAGCAAGATACTTTGCCCATGAGTTCGAATTTGTAAGACACAGGAGTTATTATTTTCCTTAATAAAAGCTGTAGCTGGCGGCGATAACAGGCTGAACTTCACGCCATCCCACTGCCAAGATTGACCAGACTGGCAATAGCGGCCACGCTCGGACTCAGCCCAGCGGGCATCGCTGCTTAAGACATCAGACACGGGCAACTGCGCGAAAATGCTTGCCGCGCCGCCACTGTGATCATTATCGCCGTGACTGATAATCAAATAATCGAGTTTGTTTACGCCTTGCTGATAAAGATAGGGCAGTACCACCGCGTTGCCCATATCCAAACCATCCGGCATGTGACTCCCCGTGTCATAGACCAGCGTATGATTTTGAGTAGCAATGACTATCGCGAGTCCCTGGCCTACATCTAAGACAGTCATCTTGATTTCGGCATAGGCCGGTCTGGCTAAATTCAGGAAGAAAATCGGTGCAAAATAACCAATAGCGAATTGTTTACCGGGAAAGCCTTTAGCCGTGGTTAGTAATAAAACCCCCAGCCCCGCCCCTATTGCGGCATAAAAACTGGGTTGGGGAAAATTTAGATAGGCATGGGGTATTTGCACCATCCATTGCATCACAAGTTCCAGATAAACTAATAGGCTGTCACAAGCCATCAGCAAATAATGAGCTAATTCAGGTAGCAGATACAGAAGAATCAATGCGATCAGTGCGACGGGCACAATGATGATGCCAAGCAAAGGAATGGCGATGGCATTGGCAAGCGGAGTTACCAGAGAAAGCTGTTGAAAATACACTAACAGTAAAGGTGTGAGACCAAAGCTGCTGGCAAAATGATTAAAAATAAATTCTCGCCAGTTGCTGGTTTTACCCAGCCGCCCATGAGCCAGATGAATCAATAATGCAACCGCCAGAAAAGATAACCAGAATCCCGTTTGTAAAACGGCTGGCGGGTCTATGACTAATACTCCGGTCACAGCCGTCTTAAAGATTTCCCAGGTATGGGTGTTTCGCTGCCAGACCAACGCGAGCATTATGATGCTCAGCATCACTACCGCGCGCAGGGTAGGAATGCTGAAACCAGCCAAGGCGCCATAGATCATACCTGCAAGCCAGCTGACAATTGCGGCTGGCAGATGAGGAGGCACAGCCATCAAGCCAGTCCAGACCCATGCTTTACGCACGACTACAAACACCAATCCTGCGATCAAACTGATGTGTGAGCCAGAAATGACAATTAAATGAATCAGGCCGGTTTGCTGATAAAGTTGCCACTGGGACTGGCTGATGCCATTTTGACTGCCCAGTGTCAGCGCTTTAATGATGGCATTTTGCTGTCCTTCGGGTAATGCTAAATCGATGCGTTTGGCAAGATCGTTGCGCCAACGACTGATCCATTGTTGTGGATTAAAGGTGGATTGATTGTCGAGTCGTTTTGATGCACTGACATAGCCTGTTGCATCAAAGCCATTGGCGAATAACCAGGTTTCATAATCGAATCCAGCCGGATTCAGTGTGCCATGGGGTGGTTTCAGTTTGACGCTCAACTGCCAGCTTTGTCCGGCTTCGAGAGGCGGTGCGTTATACCAGTTGAGACGCAATTTATGCGGAAAACGCCCGTCTGGAATCAGCACTATAAAATCAAAGCTTTGATGATGAGGATGCTGTTGCGGCAAGCTGCTGATATAGCCTTGAACTGATATTTCTTTTTGAATCAGTGTGCTTGGAAGGCGATTCGCCATTCGCTCGATGCCAAACAAACTAGCCCAAACCAATCCCAGGCATAAACAACAAAGGGGCCAGGCTCGATATTTCCAGCTTGATATGGCAACCAAGATCAACAGCCCAAGTTGTTCAAAAGAAGCTAAGGCTACGCAATTTTGGATCCAGCTTATGCCCGCCCAAAAGGCTAAGCTGCTGGGCATGCGATCTTTGGCTTAAAGCAAATTGGCATTGGCAAACCTCAAAAGTTTGAATGCCTTAAGTTTAGATGTTGTGAACGGTATTGCTAGGGTGAGGGGAGAACGGGCCAGAAAGACTCTGACCCGTGAAGCAAGCTTAGTAGCTGATCACTTCAGTGCCTTTGCCGACTAAAACAATATCAGCGGCACGCATTGCAAACAAACCATTAGTAACTACGCCCGGAATGTTATTGATGATTTTTTCAATTTCAACCGGATCCAGGATGCTCAGGTTATGAACGTCCAGAATTTCGCACTGGTTATCGGTGATAACGCCTTCACGTAGCACCGGTTGACCACCTAATTTGACTAACTGACGGGCTACAA
>RFQK01000092.1 GCA_009925045.1 Methylococcaceae bacterium | reverse complement strand
TGAATTAATTGATTCAGTCTAATCAGCACATCAAGCGTATGCTGCACATGGCAATTGATACCCCAAGCCGCCAACCACGCTTGGATTGAATAGTTTTCTTCTCGATAAACGGATTGTTTAAAAGCCGATAATTCTAAACATTCATGGCTGTCGTACTTAAAGGCAGCTTGTTGCAAAAGTCGTTCTGGTTCCTGCGTCATGGCGGGATCAGCATAATGCTGAATGACGACTTCACTATAGATTGTTAGCTGGGTAGTGGTATCGAAAAAGTTTAGCATCGCAACCGAATTATCATACACATCGCGATACCAATGAATGTGGTAAGCCGGTCTAATGTCTAACTTGGATGACTCAATTCTGAGATCATGACCTTCACGTGGTCGAAGCAACAAACGATGCGGATGCAGAGTGACAGGAGTATAAAATTGATATTCAGTCAGATGCTGAATACGAAGCCTTTGCATGGGAGTAGCCTAATAATCTTTGAGATGTTCGACTTTAACCGACATTTCATAGGGATACAAAGAGGGACCGAACTGACTAAACACTGCGACATCAGCCGCATCATGCCCATAGGCAATAATGACGCGACCACCGACCGGTTTAGCTTGAGTAGGATCGAATGTATACCAACGACCTCCAACATAAGCCTCAAACCAAGCATGAAAATCCATAGGTTGAAGACCATGCAAATAGCCCACCACCATACGTGCAGGAATACATAAAGCACGACAGAGAGCAATGCCAAGATGGGCAAGATCTCGACAAACCCCTTCACCTACCTGATTGACTTCGGTAGCAGACAATTGGTAATGGCCCGCATCAGGATTAAATCGAATATGCTTTTGTAGCCATAAATTGAGACCCGCCACCTGATCGTATCCGGGTTTAAGTCCGAGGACAATCTCATGGGCTAAGTCGATAAAGCGATCTGATTCACAATAACGTGAAGGTAATAAATAACTGATGACTTGATTAGGCAGATGTTGAATTTCTTGGAAATCCGCGCCTGGTGCAACATCGATTTCCGGGGATGTTCGAATGATAGAATGCGTTTCAATGGTAAAAAAGCCTGGCTCAGCTACCAAGCGCTGGCAAAGATTGCCATAGGCATCGCTGTATTCTAAAACGGGTACGACTGGATTAAGGGTGTAAGATTCACTGGCTATCCATTGATTAGCGCCACTTCGAGGACGTAACATCAAAATAAACGGGGTTGCGACACTCACCTCAAACTTAATCGTACACTGAGTTTGCAACCACATTCATTTATCCTCTGCCAAGATAAGGACCATCCTAACATGATCAGTCAACCCGTGAGCGGAGAGCTTAAAAATAATGGTTTATTTCATTTCAGGTCGGAACTTAGAGTAAGCTTTGATGTTACTATTCGGTGACGAAAACAAAAATAATAATTGCACCATGTCAGACTCGGCCCTATACCCAGTTAAATCGTCAATAGCAGCATCTGCCCATATCACTCGAGAGCAGTATGCAAAATTGTATAGCGCTTCAATAAGCGATCCACCGGCTTTTTGGGCAACACAGGCCACTCGCTTTTTGGACTGGCATCAAACTTGGCATACAGTGGTCAATCATGACTATGCCAAAGGCCAAATTGCATGGTTTACAGGTGGCCAACTGAATGTCTGTGTGAATTGCCTTGACCGTCATCTGGAGACACGCGCCGATCAAACGGCAATTATCTGGGAAGGCGATGATCCTGCTCAACAAGCCAGCATTACTTACCAAGAATTACATCGCCAAGTCTGTAAATTTGCGAATGTACTGAAAGCCAATGGCGTCAAAAAAGGCGATCGCGTCTGTATCTACTTACCCATGCTGTTAGAGTCAGCGGTCGTTATCTTAGCCTGTGCGCGAATCGGCGCAGTCCATTCTATCGTTTTTGGTGGTTTTTCAGCTGACGCCTTGCGTGACCGGATTTTGGATGCTGATTGTCGAATATTGATTTGTGCGGATCAAAGTTACCGTGGCGGCAAACTCGTTCCTTCTAAACTCAATGCCGACAAAGCAGCTGATCAATGTCCCGAACTCGCTAAGATCATTGTTATTCAACATACTGGCCATGAGATTCCCTGGCAGGCCGATCGCGACATCTGGTATCACCTAGCCATGCAAGCTGCCGATGCCCACTGTCCCGCTGAAATCATGGATGCGGAAGATCCTCTGTTCATTCTTTATACTTCCGGGTCAACTGGCAAACCCAAAGGGGTTTTACACACCACAGCTGGCTATTTGCTGTATGCCGCCATGACCCATCAGTACGTGTTTGATTATCAGGAAGGTGATATTTATTGGTGTACTGCTGATATAGGCTGGATCACCGGTCATTCATATGTTCTCTATGGCCCCTTATGTAATGGGGCGACCACGCTGATGTTTGAGGGCGTGCCCACTTATCCCCATGCGGATCGATTCTGGCAAATCATCGACAAATACCAGGTTAATATTTTTTACACAGCGCCTACTGCCATCCGCGCCTTAATGGCTCAAGGGGATCAATGGCTGGAAACTACCGATCGTACTTCTTTGCGCATTTTAGGCAGCGTGGGTGAACCTATCAATCCTGAAGCCTGGGAATGGTATTACCGTGCAGTGGGTCAACAACGGTGCCCTATCGTTGATACCTGGTGGCAAACCGAAACGGGCGGAATTATGATTACCCCTCTCCCTGGGGCTACTGATTTGAAACCGGGTTCAGCCAGCTTACCGTTTTTGGGCGTACAAGCTGAAATTCTGGATCAGAATGGTCATATTCTGGAGGGTGAGGCTGAGGGAATCTTGGTACTTAAATACCCATGGCCCGGACAGGCGAGATCAATTTACGGTGATCATGACCGCTTTGTTGATACCTATTTCAAACATTTTCCCGGCTATTATTTTGCGGGTGATGGTGCTCGACGTGATAAAGATGGTTATTTCTGGATTACCGGTCGTGTGGATGACGTCATTAATGTTTCAGGCCATCGCTTAGGTACGGCCGAAATTGAAAGCGCTTTAGTATTACATCCTGATGTAGCGGAAGCCGCTGTGGTGGGCTACCCTCATCCGATCAAGGGTCAAGCTATTTATGCCTATGTCACTTTAAAAGTCGGACTAGAAGGAGATGACACCCTTCGTCAAACCCTCGCACAATTAGTCAGAGATGAAATCAGTGCCATCGCCTTGCCGGATTTCATTCAATGGGCCCCAGGCTT
Source organism: Methylococcaceae bacterium (assembly GCA_009925045.1). GTDB lineage: Bacteria > Pseudomonadota > Gammaproteobacteria > Methylococcales > Methylomonadaceae > Methylomonas. The sequence continues at coordinate 3,442 of RFQK01000092.1, read as the reverse complement.
GCCCAAAACACGTTCAGGTAAAATCATGCGGCGTATCTTACGCAAAATAGCTGAATTGGAGTTTGAGCAATTAGGTGATATTTCAACCTTGGCGGATCCCAGCGTTGTCGAGGATTTAATAGCAAACCGTAAACAACTGAATGATGCCGGTTAAGCTCGCCTATCTGGGCGTAGTATTAATCTGGACGACCACGCCGCTTGCCATCCAATGGAGTCATTCAGAAATCAGTTTCATCCTCAGCCTGAGCGCCAGAATGAGTATAGGCCTGGTGTTCTTAATTTGGCTGCTGATGCTTAAAGGTCAAAGGCTACCTTGGCATAAACGCGCCATTGCCAGCTATTTTGCTGCCAGTCTGCAATTATTGGTCAGCATGGCAATCACCTACTGGGCGAGTCAATGGATACCCTCGGGCTGGATGTCGGTCATATTTGGCCTGACCCCCTTTTTCACTGCGATATTAGCCATGGTCTGGCTCAATGAGCAAAGCCTCAGTCCTCTCAAATTATCGGCCTATGTGCTGGGTTTATTAGGCTTGAGCGTGATGTTCAAATCAGCAGTTGATCTGAATCAACACGCTATCTGGGGCGTCTCCGCAATTTTATTCGCCGCCTTAATCCAGTGTATTAGCTCAATCTGGGTCAAAAAATTAAATGCCAGTATTACGGCATTGGAATTACTCACAGGCGGCTTGCTGGTTTCTATGCCCGGCTATTGGTTGAGTTGGTATTGGCTGGATGGGTCACTTCCTGAGACAGTGTCTGTCACCAGTCTTTGGTGTATCGTTTATCTCGGCATGATCGCTACTATATTCGGATTTTCCTGGTACTTTTTTGTACTCAGTCGTTTAGCCGCCACTCAGGTGGCCATGATCAATTTACTGACACCGGTTCTGTCCTTATGGCTTGGCAATACCGTGAATAATGAAGCCATTACTTTTTCAGTAATCAGCGGTACCGCACTGATAGTATTAGCACTGGCCCTCTATCAATATTCAGAAAAGACCCAAAAGACAGTGTTTAAAAAAACATAACTGACATAGCTATTTTTCTGTAGGCATGACGCCCTTTGGAATACATACAGCGGCAATCAAGCTGGCACCGATACTAGCACACATAGCCAGTAAAAATACTGCGTCACCACCCAACTTGTCCCAGAAATAACCACTGCCTAAACTACCCAACATTCCGCCAACACCAAAGCTAATCGCACTGTATAAGGCCTGACCCTGACTTTGATGATGGTGACCAAAATACGCATATAACAACTGAATCGCTACCACATGGGCAAGCCCAAATGATGCCGCATGTAGTATTTGCGCGATTACCAAAAAATGACTGACATCTACTAAACAGGCAATCATCCACCAGCGAATCGCACTGAAAACCAGGGTAGTACACAGCAGTGCCCATAAACTAAAACGTTTGAGCAGCGCCCCTGCGAACATAAATAAGATGATCTCTGCTGCAACACCTAATGCCCACAACCAGGCGGTCTCGGTGGCCGTATAGTGATGGGTTTTGAGATAAACAGAGAAGAACACATAATAGGGACCATGGGCGACTTGTAACAACAAATAGACCACGAAAAATGCCAGAGTATGCTTGCGAAAAACAATCTCCAACAAACCTCTTGCGCTGTCAGTCACAGGCTGTCGTCCTGCTTCTGGGATCGTTAATGCAACCAGTAAGTTCATGACCAGAATAGCTAAGATAATCACAGGCAGAATTTCTGGCCCGTAATAATCCACCACCCGTCCAACCACTATCACGGCCATAATAAAGCCGATTGATCCCCACGATCGAATTCTACTGTAATGCTGTGAGAGTCGATTCTGTAAGTGAAACAGGGTGGCGGCTTCAAATTGCGGCAAAGTCGCATTCCAAAAAAAACTAAACCCCAGACTCACTATGGCGTACCAGTGGTATTGATTTTGATAGAGGAAGCCGACAAAAATCAGGGGCGATAATAAACAACTCAACCTGATCCATGGCATCCGCAACTGACTACGATCAGCCAGCCAACCGAAAAGTTGCGGGGCAATAATTTTGGTGACCAGCAGACAAGCACTCAGTTCGCCAATTTGATCAGCGCTGAATGCCTGAGATTTAAGATACAGACTCCAGAACGGTAAAAAAGAACCCAGGGTAGCAAAATAACAAAAATAAAACGCCGACAGTCGCCAGTACGGGAGCGTCATTCTAGGCCTGCAAAGAGTGTTTAGCGGTAGTTGGGTAAGCCTGTATTTACGTCAGCATTTTGGGCGCGGTGTCTTAATAAATGATCCATTAAGACGATCGCCATCATGGCCTCGGCAATCGGTGTGGCACGAATGCCCACACACGGATCGTGACGCCCTTCGGTCACCACTTCCACCTCTTCACCTTGGGTATTAATACTCCGACCTGCCAGACGCAAACTGGAGGTGGGTTTCAGGGCAATGCGGGCAACAATATCCTGTCCACTGGAGATGCCACCTAAAATACCACCGGCGTGATTACTTAAAAAACCTTGTTTGGTCATTTCGTCACGGAATTGTGTGCCTTTCGCTTCAATACAATCGAAGCCATCGCCAATTTCTACACCTTTTACGGCGTTAATACTCATCAGAGCATGAGCTAAATCGGCATCAAGGCGATCAAAGATTGGCTCACCTAATCCCGCAGGAACCTGAGTTGCAATCACTTCGATTTTAGCGCCAATAGATTCACCTTCTTTACGCAAGGCGTCCATATAAGCCGCCATGGTTTCAACGCTACTGGCATCCGGCGAGAAAAAAGGATTATTGTTGACTTCGTTCCAATCAAAATTCTGAATTTTAATGGGACCTAATTGTGACAAATAGCCGCGAACCAAAATCCCATGACTGGATAACAAATATTTCTTAGCAATCGCACCAGCAGCGACACGCATCGCCGTTTCGCGTGCCGATGAACGACCACCACCACGATAATCTCGAAAACCGTATTTTTGGTGATAGGTGTAATCTGCATGCCCGGGACGGAAGCTTTCAGCAATTTTGCCGTAGTCCTTAGATCGTTGATCGGTATTTTCAATCAATAATCCAATCGGTGTCCCCGTGGTTTTGCCTTCAAATACACCGGACAAAATTTTCACTTCATCGGCTTCGCGACGCTGGGTCGTATGTCTTGAGGTTCCCGGTTTGCGACGATCCAAATCAATTTGTAAATCGGCTTCAGATAATGGCAAGCCTGGAGGACAACCATCAACAATTGCACCTATGGCAGGACCGTGACTTTCGCCAAAAGTCGTCACCGTAAAAAGTTTTCCAATGGTATTTCCAGACATAGATTTTAGAGGGCGCTTGCAAATAAAGAATGATATTGATTGAGTTGAGCAGCTGTTAACAGAAACACACCGTCACCACCGTTTTCAAAGAGGTCATAGGACATAATTGAAATCCACTGTCTATCAGCAAATTTC
>RFQK01000091.1 GCA_009925045.1 Methylococcaceae bacterium | reverse complement strand
AGAACTGAAAGTACTGAAAAGAAAAATTCGGTCCCGCATGGTCTTTGGAATAAATGTCCAAGCTGTGATGCTATCTTGTTTAATGCTGAGTTAGTTAAAAACAGTAACGTTTGTCCAAAATGTGAACACCATCTGCGTATATCAGCACGTGATCGTCTTGATTTGTTTTTAGATCCTGAAGACCGTTTAGAGATCGGTGGCCATCTTAAACCCAGTGACCCGCTTAAGTTCAAAGACAGCAAGCGTTACAAAGACCGTATCACCCAGGCACAAAAACAAAGTAACGAATCAGATGCCTTGGTTGTCATGAAAGGCAATCTGTTTGGTCGAAGCGTTGTTGCTGCTGCGTTCGAGTTTAGCTATATGGGTGGCTCGATGGGTTCTGTGGTCGGTGAGCGCTTTGTGCGGGGTGTGAATGAGAGTTTACGCACACATTCCCCGTTTATCGTCTTTACGGCCAGTGGCGGTGCGCGGATGCAAGAATCTTTGTATTCTCTGTTTCAAATGAGCAAAACCAGCGCCGCACTAACGCGTCTTGCTGCTGAAGGGATTCCTTATATTTCCTGTATGACCGATCCTACGATGGGCGGTGTTTCTGCCAGTTTAGCGATGTTGGGTGATCTTAATGTGGCTGAGCCCAACGCTTTGATTGGTTTCGCCGGTCCGCGTGTGATTGAGCAAACTGTTCGTGAAAAACTGCCCGAAGGTTTTCAGCGCAGCGAGTTTTTACAAGAACACGGCGCGATTGATATGATTATCGACAGACGCGAAATGCGCGAAAAACTTTCCAGTGTCTTAACTATGCTGTATCCCATTCGTGCCTATGCCAATGATTTGGATTATGTTGAAATTGAAGAACACCATGAAGTTCATATTTCCGAAGACGGTGAATAACTAGTCGATGGCGCGCTTTCATTTGCTGGCCGATTGGTTGGCATGGCAAGAACAGCTTCATCCCCGCCCCATAGATTTGGGGCTGGACCGAATCAAATCGGTTTACCAGCAACTCAAACCGTCTGCGCCAACATTGCCGACCATTACCGTCGCCGGTACAAATGGCAAAGGCTCTACGATTGCCTATTTGAATGCCATTTATCTTGCTCAAGGCTATCGGGTGGGTGCCTATACGTCACCCCATATACTGCACTACAACGAACGCATTCAAATCATTGATGCTGATGCCGCCATTGTCACCACGATAGGAATAGACCATACCGAATGGTTGGGTGATAGCTTAGATAAGATTGCCAGAGAAAAGGCCGGGATATTTCGCCATGTTAAGCCCGCCATCATTGCTGACCCAATGGCACCTGATAGCTTAAGTCAATCAGCAGTTGCGATAAATTCCATACTGTATCGATCTTCTATCGAATTTTCTTATCAGAAAAACCAAGAAAACTGGACCTGGTTTTCTAAAAATGCAACGCAGTATACGGATTTACCCAGCCCTGCATTTGCGGGAGAACATCAATATCGAAACGCATCTGCGGTTATAATGTGCGTTGAGTGTATGCAATCGATTTTGTCAGTGAGCGTTGAGTCAATTCGTCAGGGTATTGCTCAGGCAAAATTACAAGGGCGTTTTCAGTTTTTCCCCGGCGAAATTCCTGTGTTATTGGATGTGGGGCATAATCCGCAAGCTATCCAAACCTTGTTGGATTATCTGCAGGAACGCCTGCCAGATGTAAAGATTCATGCCATATTTGCCATGATGAAAGATAAAGATATCGCTACGGCAATTCATTTGATGTCAGACAGAATCAGTGATTGGTATTGTGCGCCTTTGAATAACCCAAGAGCCGCCACTGAATCTTTATTAAGGACATATTTTGCAGAACAAAATATCCACGCAGTCCATGGTGGTTATGATTCTGTGGTTGCAACAGTAGAGGATGTTAAAAGTCGTGCTAAACCAGGCGAACTCATTTTGGTTTTTGGTTCGTTTTTTCTGGTGTCTGAATATTTAGCTAAATTTGCTTAGAGAGGATGGAGATGGATCAGGATTTAAGTCAGCGATTGGTCGGGGCATTTGTGATTACTGCCTTGTTAGCGATATTTGTTCCTATGCTGTTTGATGACGATGTCGAGCAGACCGGTAAAAGCATTAACCAGCTCACAATTCCTGAAGTTCCTGCCAAGGCTCAAGACATTGAAATAATGCCTTTACCCGAAAAAGCTGAAGATATTGCGACTGTCATTCCTGTTGAAAAACCCAGTGCAACAAGCCACCAATCTGCTGGACTGAGTGAAGGTGAAGAAGAACCTGGTGTTGCTGGCAGTAAAAGCCCGGCACCCGTTCCGGCTGCTTCGGCAAGTCCTGCGCCTAAAACAACTGCTGCTGCCAAGCCGGGTCCAGGTCAAACCTTCGAAGCGGATGCTGATATGGCCCAGCAAGGTATTATTGCCGAAGATGAATTGCCGCTTAAGCCAACTGGAAAACCGGTTAAAACCCTACCTGCGATTGCAGCTCCTGCACCTGCACCTGCACCTGCTGCGACAGTGGCCAATATTCAAAATACCCCGGCAAACGCCGTAACACCGCCTGTTGTCAAACCGGTTGTGAAGCCGCTCAGTGCTGTGCCGGCGCCAACCGGCAATATTGCTGCGCCTAAGCAAGCGAATGCCACACCTGAAGGTGCGACACGCTGGTATTTAAATGCGGGCAGTTTTACACAACGTGCTAATGCGACTGCCTTGCAGGAAAGTCTGAAACATCAAGGTTTTGCGGCCACTGTGAAAGATGCGCAGGGCGAAAAAGGGCCTATTTATAAAGTAAGAATCGGTCCTATTCAGGATAAGGCGAAGGCTCAGGAAGTTAAGAATCGTTTGTTGCAGATCAATGTCAATACCTTTGTCGCAGCGGATGAGTAACATCCTTGCTTTTGCCTTAGTCAGTTGGGGTTTGGCTATCTTTGTTGGTCTTAAATACAACGCTGATTTGGCGGTTTTACTGCAAAATTCGATTACGATTCCCTCGGCACGGATGGCGGCGGCATTTATAATCTTATTTTTTGCAACTTTGGTGCTGGCATCCATCATCAATTTTTTACTGGGTGAATTAGTCAACCGGACGGGTTTAAGTGGCAGTGATCGTTTAATCGGTTTATTGTTTGGCTTAATTCGTGGTGCAGCGATCATTGTGATATTGATTTTGCTGGCGGGTCTGACCCCTTTGCCTGAAGATCCATGGTGGAAACAATCCCAATTGATTCCACCTTTTCAGACTTTAGCCGTTTGGGCTAAAGCTCAAATTCCGTCAGAACTGGCGGCTTATGTTAATTTTCATTAACCGTTGAGTTAAAACTATGTGTGGTATTGCGGCCATTGTCTCCAATCAGAATGTGAATCAGGATCTGTATGATGCGCTGACGGTGTTACAACATCGTGGGCAGGATGCTGCGGGTATCGTTACCTGTGAGGGGTCTCGTCTCCATCTTCGTAAAGACAATGGCTTGGCTCGGGATGTTTTCTCTAATAGCCAAATGTTGAATTTGATCGGAACTATGGGTATCGCACATGTGCGTTATCCAACCGCTGGTTGTACCAGTTCTGAAGAAGCCCAGCCTTTTTATGTCAATTCACCCTTTGGTTTAACCTTAGCTCACAACGGTAATCTGACCAATACTGAAGAATTGAAAATTCAGGTCTTCGAAGATGATCAGCGTCATATCAATACCGATTCCGACTCTGAAGTCTTATTAAACGTGTTTGCCCATGAGTTACAACAAACTGGGCGTTTGACCCTGACTGTCGACGATGTATTTCGTGCCGTCAGTGTGGTACATAAACGCTGTCGTGGTGCTTATGCCGTGGTGGTCATGATTGCGGGTTTTGGTATTTTAGGTTTTCGAGATCCTAATGGGATTCGACCTATTGTCTTCGGCGAACGCAAAACTGAAGATGGAACAACGGACTACATGATTGCCTCTGAAAGTGTGGCGCTGGATGTTTTAGATTTTCAATTAACCCGTGATTTAGAACCGGGTGAAGCCGTTTTTATTGAAGCGTCTGGCAAATTACACACTAAGCAATGTGCTGAAAAAACTCTGCATTGCCCCTGTATTTTTGAATATGTTTATTTTGCGCGTCCAGATTCCATCATCGACAATATTTCTGTTTATAAAGCCAGAATGCGTATGGGCAAAAAACTGGCCGACAAAATTATGCGTGAATGGCCTGATCACGATATCGATGTTGTTATTCCCATACCCGATACCAGTCGGACTGCAGCGGCACAAATGGCACATGAACTTGGCGTGAAGTTCCGTGAAGGTTTTATGAAAAACCGTTATATCGGTCGGACCTTCATTATGCCGGGTCAGAAGATGCGCAAGAAATCGGTTAAGCAAAAGTTGAACGCAATTTCTCTGGAGTTCAAAGACAAAAATGTGTTGCTTGTCGACGACTCAGTTGTGCGTGGCACGACGTCTGAACAAATCATACAAATGGCCCGAGATGCGGGTGCGCGTAAAGTCTATATTGCTTCCGCTGCGCCCCCAGTACGCTATCCCAATGTATATGGGATTGATATGCCAGCAGCTCATGAGTTGATTGCTCATGGTCGTAGCGAAGACGAAGTCCGTGAAGCGATTGGTGCTGACAAGTTAATTTATCAGGACATTGACGATTTAATCGAAGCTGTTGGTCAAGGTAATCAAAATATCCATCGATTTGATACTTCATGTTTTACCCGTGAATATATTACCGGTGATATTGATGAGGCTTATCTGGCGCGTATTGAGTCACTCCGAAATGATTCTGCTAAAGAATCCCGTCGTGACAATAACTTATTAGAAGCGTGAGTTGTCTGAGAGTATGAGCAAAGATTTGAAATGGAAAGAGTACCAGATTGAGACCCAGGCTATTCGTGCGGGTCACAAGCGCACACCAGAAAGTGAGCATAGCCTGCCTATCTTTACGACATCCAGTTATGTATTCGATTCTGCCGAACAGGCCTCGTTAAGATTCACTGGCAAAGAGCCGGGTAATATATATTCACGCTTTACCAATCCGACTGTGGCTGCTTTTCAAGATCGTTTAGCCCTGATGGAAAGAGGCGAGCGTTGTCTGGCTTTTGCCTCCGGTATGGCTGCCATCATGGCGGTGGGCATGGGATTGTTGAAAGCGGGTGACCATGTTCTGTGTTCGCGCAGTGTTTTCGGTAATACGGTCTTGATGTTCCAGAATTACTTTGGCAAGTTTGGTGTAAGCACTGATTTTGTGAATCTGACGGATCTGGAGGCCTGGGAAGCCGCCATCAAGCCCAATACTCGGTTTTTATATATCGAAACGCCGTCCAATCCTTTGATCGAAATTGCTGATATCGCCGCTTTGGCTGAAATTGCTCACCGCAATGGCAGTTTGTTGGTGGTAGACAATGTATTCTGTACCCCCGTTTTACAACTGCCACTCACTCTGGGAGCCGATATTGTGGTGCATTCTGCCACCAAATACATAGACGGGCAGGGGCGTTGTGTGGGTGGAGCGGTTATTGCCAGTAATGAAATCATCGAAAAAGATATTTATCCGTATTTGCGCACCGGCGGGGCCACCTTAAGTCCATTCAATGCCTGGGTGTTTTTATCAGGATTAGAAACATTGTCATTGCGGATGAGAGCCCATTGTGACAATGCATTTGCGCTTGCTCAATGGTTAGAGCAACAGCCTAATGTCGAGAAAGTTCACTACCCGGGCTTGGCCTCACATGCTCAGCATGAATTAGCCAAACGTCAGCAATGTCAGTTTGGTGCCGTGGTGAGTTTTGAACTGCGCGGCGGTCAGGAACAAGCGTGGAAACTGATTGATTCGACGCGAATGTTGTCTATTACCGCCAATCTTGGGGATGTTAAAACCACGATTACCCACCCGGCTACGACTACGCATGGTCGTCTGACGCCTGAGCAAAGAGCGCAGGCGGGTATCAAGGACAATTTGGTGAGAATTTCGGTAGGTCTAGAAAATCTTGATGATATTAAAAACGATTTGCTAAACGGCCTGTAAAGCTATGACAGACAGTAACAGCGAGGATATTCTGGGTAGCTTGACGTCGATACGCGATTACATACGCTGGGGTGCCAGTCGTATTGCGCAATCGGACGTTTTTTTGGGACACGGTACTGCTACACCTTTAGATGAAGCAGCGGCCTTGGTTTTACACACGCTGAGTATGCCCTATGATCTGTCCGATCATTATCTCAATACTCAGATCACCCGCGCTGAGCGTCAACAAGTTATCGACATTCTGCAAAGACGCATCACTGAAAGAAAACCCTCGGCTTATCTAACCGGAGAATCGCTGTTTGCCGGTTTATCTTTTTATGTGGATGAACGGGTACTGGTGCCGCGCTCACCGATTGCCGAACTGATTGCAGAACGCTTTGCACCTTGGATAGATGAATCTGAAGTCTATTCGGTGTTAGATTTATGTACCGGTAGTGCCTGTATTGCAATCGCCTGTGCCTACGCTTTTCCCGAAGCTGAAGTCGATGCGGTCGATTTATCAGCTGATGCCTTGGCAGTTGCTGAAATCAATGTCGATAAACATGATTTGTCTGAACAGGTGTATCTCTTTCAGTCAGATCTGTTTCAATCTTTGCCGGCTAAGCCTTATGACATTATTGTCAGTAATCCGCCGTATGTCAGTATCGCCGAGTGGGAGAGCTTGCCGGCTGAATTTCATGCTGAACCGGAAATGGGTTTTACCGGTGGCGAATCGGGTCTGGATTTAGTGATACGTATTTTGGTAGAAGC
>RFQK01000010.1 GCA_009925045.1 Methylococcaceae bacterium | reverse complement strand
TGGCATTGTATTCACCAAAATCAATACCTGGTGTGACAGCTACGGCTTCTGTTTCCAATAAGTCTTGGGCAAACTGAAAGCTGTTTTGTGTAAAGGCACTGCAATCGGCATATAAATAAAATGCACCGTCCGGCTTAATCCGGATCTTAAAGCCGAGACGAGTCAACTCGGAGTATAAAAAATCGCGTCGTGCTTGAAACTCATCCCGCCGTCGGTCCAATTCTGACAAATTATGCGGTTGAAAAGCAGCCAGGGCGGCATATTGAGAATGTGTAGAAGTTGAAATAAAGACATTCTGAGCAATTTTTTCAGCAGCTTCTACAAAAGTTTCAGGGACCACTAGCCAACCAATTCGCCAGCCTGTCATCCCAAAATATTTGGAGAAACTGTTCACGACGAAAGCATTCTGTGAATAGCGTAATGCGGTTTCGGCCTGATTATCGTAAGTTAAACCATGATAAATCTCGTCTGAAAAAAAGTAGCCCTGTTTTGTATCAACAAACTGAATAATCTTCGAGAACTGCTCAGTGTCAATCACCGTTCCGGTCGGATTAGCCGGTGAGGCAATCAACACCCCAGCAGTAGCGGTTTGCCAATGGGTGTTGACCAAATTATGATCCAAATGAAAACGCGAACCGGCATCGACTGGCACATACTGAGCCTTAGCCCCTAAAAGCTGCAAAAAATTTTCATTACAGGGATAACAGGGGTCAGCCATCATTAAGGTCTGCCCCGGATTCAGGGTAATCGCAAATGCAATTAGAAACGCGCCAGACGCACCCGGTGTGACAAAAATACGCCGAGCAGGCACCGTGACGCCATAATGACTTTGATAGAACTGCGCTATTGCCTCTCTTAAAGCAGGCAAACCGGCAGGCGCCGTGTATTTAACGTGTCCGGTTCGAATAAATTCGCAACCTGCGTCCATAACCGCCACTGGGGATGGAAAGTCGGGTTCGCCAATTTCCATATGGATGACATCACGGCCTAGGGCTTCAAGTTGTTTGCCGCGCTGTAATAAGCTCATCACATGAAAGGCCGAAATGGCATTCATACGCTCGGCTAAGGCTGGAGTCATTCTCATTCCTGTAAAAAAACGCTGCCATAATAACAAAAATCTTGCCTGAACCGCTTCATTCTGTTAAAAAGCGACGGTTTTTTTTACTTCCTTAACCAGGAGTCATTGGATGAGTAATGCCACTTCAGAATTCACTTTTAAACCCTATCAAGAGCAAGAGGGTGAAGAGTATATGTCTGAGCAGCAACTGGAGCACTTCACAGCAATTCTAAACAAATGGAAATCAGAATTGATGGAAGAAGTGGATAGAACCGTGCATCACATGCAGGATGAAGCCGCGAACTTTCCTGATCCGAATGATCGCGCCACGCAAGAATCGGAATTCAGTCTGGAACTCAGAACCCGCGACCGTGAACGTAAATTGATCAAGAAAATCAATGAGTCGCTCAAGGCAATTGAAACTGGCGAATACGGCTACTGTGAAACCTGCGGTATCGAAATTGGTATTCGTCGTCTAGAAGCGCGCCCAACAGCGACTTTGTGCATAGACTGCAAAACGCTGGATGAAATACGCGAAAAACAACTGGGCTGATTCGTCTGAATCCACTGATCTATACCGGTAGGTTTGCACCCTCACCTACCGGACCTCTTCACCTCGGTTCTCTTTACACCGCTTTAGCCAGCTTCTTAGACGCCCGTCATCACCAGGGGCGGTGGTTGCTTCGCGTCGACGATATCGATACCCCTCGCAACCAACCAGGCGCCGTGGACAGTATTTTGCGCTGTCTCGAGCATTTTGAGTTGCTCTGGGACGGTGAAATTGACTTTCAAAGTCGGCATCTTGAGCGCTATCAATCTGCACTGGAACAATTGATTACAGATCAGCATGTCTACGCTTGTTCGTGTAATCGCAAACAATTAAGCTCACAACAGGGAATTTACCCGCAAACCTGTCGAACTAAACAATTAGACTTGACGGGTGATGTCGCTATTCGCCTTAAGACTGAGGATCTTCCACTGAATTTTTTGGATGGAATTCAAAATTCAATAAGCTGCAATTTGCTTAAAGAACAAGGTGATTTTGTTATTAAACGCAAAGATGGCTTTTTTGCTTATCAATTGGCTGTTGTGGTCGATGATCACCGACAAGGCATAACGGATGTTGTGCGCGGATTTGATTTACTCGATTCAACACCGCGCCAAATCTATTTGCAACAACTGCTGGCTTATCCGACTCCGCGCTATAGCCATATCCCGATTATTGTTGACGCTCAAGGCCAAAAGCTGAGCAAACAGACTCAGGCTGAAGCGGTGCGCACCGATCAACCTCATCAGACGCTGTTGCAACTCCTAGAGATGCTCGGCCAACAACCACCCTCTGAACTTCGGTACGCATCAGTAACAGAAATTTTGAATTGGGCAATCAGCAATTGGCAAAAACACAGACTACAACAGCAACAAACTGTACAACTGCCCTTCAATTAACCACAAAGCGGCTTTCGCTGAGTGCTTTGCCCTTGTTATCCAGCAGAACAACCGACCACACCCCTTTATCTTTAAGCGATAATTTTTTTGACGATATCAGTTGAGTCAAATCGCCTTTGACCGGCAAATTCTTTTTTAAAACCTGCTGACCATTTTTGAACCACTGATGCACATAGCTAGTCTGTGTAGGATGCTTGATTTCAGTGAAATAAAACAATTCCTGATGGCCTGCATCAGTCAGCGTAATATTAGGCTGGAGTCGTGGACCGGGCTTTTGATCTTTAATTTCCGCCACTAAAGCGGCTCGTAGAACATGACGATCATAAATAACCGCAGCGGGTTTATTCGTCTCTAGGCGGTAAACAGGGTTCTCGGCGTTCTGTGGTGCTTTTGGGGTTTGAGTCGTTGCTTTGACTGGCTCTGCGACATTTGGAGCCTGAGATGCTTTAGGGGCCTCAGAGATAACCGGAAGGGTCAGCGGCTGTTTTTCTACTTCATGCCGAGTATCAAGCTCAGCACTCACGACTGGCTGATTCTCATTGGTATCATTGGGCCATATCCATACGATCAAAGCCAATAAAATACTCAAAGCCCCCACTATGCGAGGAATATGCCATTCAGTAATGACTTCAGTTGGTTGATGAGCTTTAGGAATAGACTTATTCGCGTAGTTAATCTTGATTACAACCGGGGTTTCAGTCATGGGCGTCCTCTGCGATAGATTGAGTGATGCTCCTATCATAGCCTAAAAATGCTGTTTTAGATGTGATGTGTAGGGCAAATTGGTCGGGCAAGCTTCTGCAATTGTTTCCATAAAGGAAACTATTCATAAATAAAGCAAGCATTGTAAACATTCTAATAATTGATAGAATATTAAGCATTGAATATCAACTGCTTAAAGGAAAAAGCTCATGAATACTACAAAAAAATATCAGGATCTTGCTATCAGCACACTGTTTTTTGCGGGTACTTTAGGCTTTATGTTTGGCGAGTTCATTTTTTCAACGGTTTTTTTCGCTACTGCATTTATCATCAGCAATGTAGCCCGCTCCAATCAAGTACAGTTTTAGTTTAAAGCACCTCTAAGGGATACAAGCCCTTCTCGAAGCCCAACACTCCCTCCGATGTTGGGCTTTTTTTTGCCTGATTAAAATTCCAGATGAATTTTGGCAGAATAAATATCGACTGGTCCTCTGTCAGCGTTGTACGCTGGATTGGCAATATGCTGATAATCGGCGCTCAACCATAATGAGTTCCAGATGTTGTAGCTATAGAAAATATCTACGACTTGTTCAGGACGATATCGAATCTTTCCATCACCGATAAAGCCATCTATACCCCCCATCCCCAGATAGCGCACATGCGCATCAGACAGCCAGCCTTGAGCATAACCAATGCCCAGCGTGTCTTTAGCTCGCCCCCATCGCGTACCCTTGACTAGGGTTCCCAGTGAAATCGACTGATCTGTAGAGGTATACGAGTAGACTTCGGTTTTACCATCGGAGTACATTCCTCGAAAAAACAAACCCACATCGTCGTAGACCTGTTGCTCTAGGTTAATACCTATTCCCATTTTGGTCTGACCCTTTCTGACCCAGCACATATCGGGCGCATAAGGATTTTGTGACTCGTAATTAAAGTTTACGCAACTAGCTGCATTTTGACGGGGATCGAGGTTGACAGCATTTATGGCATCGCTAAAAGATCCCATACGCTCCTGATTTCGATAAGCGAGCATTCGCACTGCCCCTGGCTGACCAGCAATCGAATGTCGATGCTCAAGCTCAACTTGCTGACCAAAATATTTGAAGGGTCTGACTTCAAGATTTAATTGATTGGGATTAACCGGCGGCAAAATATGACCCGCACGAAAACTCCAGTCGTCATAATCCAATTCACCGACTAATCCCCAAGTATAACCCCGTGCATCTGCGGCAAAGTCATAAGCTGCATAGGTTAGAAACGCCATATTATTAAACTGGCGTCGTAAATCACCGGAATAACTATTTTTATCGAAAAAATCCAAAATACTAAAGTTACCGGCTCTGAGTACAAAACGTCGACTATCTTCGGTCGTGCCCAACTGCATGGGATCAGAAACCACAGTCTGTTTATCCCCACCAAAGCCCCAGGTTTGCTTATAAAACATTCTGGAAATGTAATATGTAGGCTGTTGACCACCCGATTTTTGCAGCTCAAAGTTATGAATCACGCTCCCAAGGCCTTTTAAACTGGAAAGCGCACGTTCTGAAATCATTTCCGGAACAAAATACACTTCACCACCCTGCCAGAGTTTGGCGCCTAAATACAGGGTAGCCGAACCGGTAAAACTACGTTCCTGACTCGGCAACAAGGAGTTTCCGGAATCATTGAAATTCGTATAGGCCGCGTGAAACGGACTTTTCCAACTGTTAATAAAAGTAATCTGACCATAAGCATTCCAGCGCTCGTCTTTAATATCATGCAAACCCTGATCGGCTAAATACTGCATAACATCATAGCCATCATCACGCGCAGAAGGTTCTGCCGTTGCCGCCCAGGATCCCGACGAAACAAGACTCAACAGCACCATTGCCGCCAAGTTTGGCCAATTCGTTAAAGCGCGTCTGGTTAAATTCATAGAGGGCGAGAGAATAATCTGCAAAATATTTTAGAACTCAGTGAGTAATTAGGTGATTTTAGAACACAGACATGAATATTCTGTGACATCTATAAATCCATTTGAGCTTGCAGTGTTTTGATCTGATCACGTACTCGCGCTGCCTCTTCAAACTCCAGGTTTTTAGCATGCTGGTACATCTTATCTTCCAACTGTTTGAGCGACTTAGCCATTTGTTTAGGATCACTCGGGGTATATTCAGCAGCAGGTTCGGCCACTTTAAGACGCCCGCCCGCCCCCGCGCCTGGAATAGTGAGCTCCATAATATCGGTGACGGATTTCTGGACCGAACGCGGTTTAATATTGTGCTCAAGATTAAAAGCTTGTTGCTTAGCCCGTCTGCGCTCAGTTTCATCCATGGCTAGCTGCATAGAACGGGTAATCTTATCGGCATAAAGAATCGCCTTCCCCGACTCATTTCGCGCCGCTCGACCTATAGTTTGTATCAAAGACACTTGTGACCTGAGAAAACCTTCTTTATCTGCATCAAGAATAGCGACTAAGGCTACTTCAGGAATATCCAAGCCTTCGCGTAACAGATTAATACCGACCAATACATCGAACACCCCCAAGCGAAGATCGCGAATGATTTCAACCCGCTCTACAGTCTGAATATCTGAGTGCAAATAGCGCACCTTAACGCCGTGTTCAAGCAAATAATCGGTCAGATCTTCCGACATACGTTTAGTCAGCGTCGTAACCAGAACTCGTTGATGCAAAACCACGCGCTTATTGATTTCGGACAATAAATCATCAACCTGTGTGCTTGCCGGCCTTACTTCAATAATAGGGTCTACTAAGCCGGTAGGTCGCACTACCTGCTCAGCAATCGCGCCGGAGTGTTCAAGTTCATAAGAGGAAGGCGTGGCCGAGACATAAATTCTCTGTCCGACTGTGCTTTCAAACTCTTCAAATCGCAAGGGACGGTTGTCTAAAGCAGACGGCAAACGAAAACCATATTCAACCAGCGTTTCTTTGCGTGAGCGATCACCTTTATACATGGCACCAATTTGCGGCACAGTGACATGACTTTCATCAATGATCACCAAAGCATCTTTGGGTAAATAATCAAACATGGTGGGCGGTGGTTCACCGGCCCCTCGATTCGATAAATGTCTGGAATAATTTTCGATACCTGAACAATAACCCACTTCCATGATCATCTCGATATCAAACAAGGTACGTTGTTCCAAACGTTGGGCTTCGACCAGTTTGTTGGCTTCGCGCAATTCAGTCAGCCTTTGGGCCAGTTCGACCTTAATTTTTTCGACCGCATTTAATAATTGATCGCGCGGGGTTACATAGTGGGTTTTGGGGTAAAGGGTAAAACGTGCAACCCGGTTAATGACTTCACCGGTCAATGGATCAAATATCGACAAACGTTCAATTTCATCATCGAATAATTCAATTCTTAGCGCGAACTGTTCAGATTCCGCTGGGAAAACATCAATGACTTCACCGCGGACTCGATATGTGGCTCGACGTAATTCGGTGTCATTTCGGGTATATTGCATTTCAGCCAGTCTACGCAAAATATCCCGTTGCTTGATCATGTCCCCTTTGACCAGATGCAACACCATCTGAAAGTATGACTCAGGCTCACCGAGACCATAGATAGCGGATACAGTTGCCACCACAATCGTGTCTCGACGTTCTAACAGCGCCTTAGTGGCTGACAAGCGCATTTGCTCAATATGCTCGTTCAGCGAGGCGTCTTTATCAATAAATGTATCAGAAGCCGGAATATAAGCTTCGGGCTGATAGTAATCGTAATAGGACACAAAATACTCAACGCTGTTGTCCGGAAAAAACTCTTTCATTTCTCCGTACAACTGTGCGGCCAAGGTTTTGTTTTGGGCCATGATCATGGCGGGACGTTGCGTCTGTTGAATGACATTGGCAATGGTAAAGGTTTTGCCGGAACCTGTAACCCCTAACAGGGTTTGATGTAACTCACCGTCGTTCAGACCTTCTACCAGTTGTTGAATGGCAGTAGGCTGATCGCCGGCGGGTTGGTATGCACTATGGATTTTAAAGGGCTTATATGAACTCATGCTGTATTCCTAAACAGAACTGACATGAGGTCTCAAGAATCACTGCCTTCCAGAGCCGCCTGTTCAGCTTCGAATTTTAGACGTTTATCGCATTTAGTTTTGCAAACACAATCACCGGTGCCGCCGCAAGATCCTTTAATAGCACCGCGGCCAAATATGACACCAACCGCCATGATCAATATCACGACTAACATGACAACGAAAGTGACCAAAAAATAAGTCATAGTCTGACTCCTGAATGGGATGGTTAAAACAAAAAACGAGGAGAAATCCAAGATCGCTCCTCGTTCCATGAATGCCTAAACTAATGGAAATTAGCCGCCGAAATCATCCAAGAAGATGTTTTCTGGGTCAACACCATTGGCAATCAGCATATTAATCACCGATGAGTTCATGATTGGTGGACCGCACATGTAGTACTCACAATCTTCCGGATTCGGATGCTTTTTCAAGAACTCTTCAAACAAAACATTGTGAATAAAGCCTGTGTAACCTTTCCAGTTATCATCTGGTAACGGATCAGACAAAGCCACATGCCATTCAAAGTTATCATTCTCTTTGGCCAGCATATCGAAATCTTCCACATAGAACATTTCGCGTTTGCTACGTGCACCATACCAGAAGGTCATTTTACGTTTCGATTTCAGACGACGTAACTGGTCGAAAATATGTGAACGCATCGGCGCCATACCTGCACCACCACCAATGAATACCATTTCGTTGTCGGTATCTTTAGCGTAGAACTCACCGTATGGACCTGATACGAATACTTTGTCGCCTGGTTTCAAATTAAAGATGAAAGAAGACATCACGCCTGGCGGAATATCGTCTGACGCACCGGGTGGTGGCGTAGCGATACGGACGTTTAACATGATTTCTTTCTCTTCTGGATAAGAAGCCATCGAATAAGCACGCAAAGTCGGTTCTTTGACGTCAGATACATAACGCCACAGATTGAACTTATCCCAGTCTGGACGATATTCTTCTGCAACATTCATATCGGCATAACGTGACACGTGAGCAGGACATTCGATCTGAATATAGCCACCCGCACGGTAATTGATTGCTTCACCTTCAGGTAATGACAAAACCAATTCTTTAATGAAAGTTGCCACGTTGTCGTTAGACTTGACGGTGCATTCCCATTTTTTAACACCAAAGACGCTGTCTTCAACTTCGATGTCCATATTGGTTTTAACTGAAACCTGACAAGCCAGACGCTCACCCTCAGCTGCTTCACGCTTGCTGATATGAGACAACTCGGTTGGCAAAATATCACCGCCACCTGTGTGAACCTTAACTTTACATTGCCCACATGAACCGCCACCGCCACAAGCCGATGATACGAACAATTGATTATCAGACAAGGCTGTCAATAATTTAGAACCTACCGGCACATGAATCTTCTTTTCATTGTTGATCAGAATTTCCACATCTCCAGAGGCTACCAATTTGCTTTTAGCACCGATGATCAAAAACACCAGTGCAATCACGATAGCCGTGAAGAAAATAACTCCTAATGCAATTTCTAGCATTACGATACCCTTATAATTGAATTCCAGAGAAAGCCATGAAGCCCAAAGACATCAAGCCGGCTGTAATGAATGTAATGCCCAAACCTTGTAAGGCTGCTGGTACATCACTGTATTTCAGTTTTTCACGAACGCCAGCCATCACAGTGATAGCCAAAGCCCAGCCAAAACCACTACCAACGCCGTAAACCACACTCTCACTGAAGTTGTAATCACGTTCAATCATGAACAAACTACCCGCCAGAATTGCGCAGTTAACAGTAATCAAAGGTAAGAAAATACCTAATGCGTTGTATAGAGCTGGGAAAAACTTATCTAAAGTCATTTCCAGAATCTGAACGATAGCAGCAATCATGCCGATACAGCTCAACAAGCTCAAAAAGCTCAGATCAACACCTTTTACACCTAACCAGACTAAAGCATCTTCTTTCAGCATGGTTTGATAAATAAAATTGTTGGCCGGAACTGTTAAGGTTTGTACCACCATTACCGCGATACCAAGGCCCATTGCTGTCGAAATTTTCTTGGATACCGCCAAAAAGGTACACATACCCAAGAAGAAGGACAATGCAAGGTTTTCAATGAAAACCGCCTTAACAAATAAACTGATATAGGCTTCCATTAATGGTGCCCTCCTTCACCGTGAGCAATCGACAAAATCTTGAATTCGTTATGTTCAACTTGTTTAGGTTTCCAGGTACGGAAGCCCCAAATGATCAAGCCGATCACAAAGAACGCACTAGGTGGTAACAGCATGAGACCGTTTGGAATATACCAACCACCATCTTTTACCAACGGTAAAATTTCAATACCGAGTAATTTGCCAGAACCCAGGGTTTCACGAACAGCCGCAACCATGATCAAGATCAAGCTGTAGCCCATACCATTACCGATACCATCAATGAAGCTTTGTAACGGAGGATTTTTCATCGCATACGCTTCAGCACGACCCATTACGATACAGTTGGTAATGATCAGACCGACGAAAACCGACAGTTTTTTACTCACATCAAATGCAAACGCTTTCAGTAACTGATCCACCACGATTACCAAAGACGCAATGATGATCATCTGCACGATAATCCGGATGCTACTCGGGGTATGCTGACGCACCGCACTAATGGCGGCACTTGAGCATGCTGTTACCGATGTCAAAGCCAGCGCCATAATCAGCGAGGTTGACATTTGTGAAGTTACCGCCAGAGCCGAACAGACACCCAGAACCTGTAAGGTAATGGGGTTATTATCGACTAAGGGTTCAAACAGTACTTTTTTAGTTTCTTTATCCATCGCAAACCTAGCCTTGTGTTCGAATTTTAGTCAGAAAAGTCGCAAAACCTTCAGGTCCCATCCAGTATTGGATCAGGTTGCTGACACCACGACTGGTCAGAGTCGCTCCGGCCAAACCGTCAACTTTATACACAGCATCCGCTCTGCTTTCGTCAACGCCACCCTTAACCAAAGTTAAAGCAACATCGCCTTTATCTGAATACACCTTTTTATTTTTCCACAAAGCACGCCAGTTTGGATTGACAACTTCGCCACCCAAGCCCGGAGTTTCAGCTTGATCGTAAAGGTTGATACTTTGAACTGTTTGCGCATCCGCTTCCAAAGCAAGAAAGCCATACATGGTCGACCACAAACCATAACCATTGATAGGCAGGATAATGGACTGCAACTGACCCGCTTTTTTCACAAAATAAATTTTGGTGTATTTAGCTTTGGTACGAATACTGGCAATATCTTTATCGACCGGAATGGCTTCGTTTTGCAGAGGATCTTTGGCCGCTTTACGCTGGTCATATTCATCTACATTAATACCATCCACATAATCACCGGTTTTCAAATCAACGATTTTGCTTTCAATATTTTCTTTAAAAGCGCTATCGATATCGGTGTTTTCGTTCAGCAGACCGGCTACATCAAGAATGTTCTTCTTCATATCCAGTGCTTTGTTATGCGACTGCAAGGGACGCAAAGCAACAGTTGCTAGTGATACTAAAACAGCACAGACCAGACATAGCGCCAGCGCCACAGCAATGGTTTTTTCCAAACTGTCATTGCTAAGAGCCAGAACTTTGTCACGGTACAACTTAAACTGCTCAACGTACTGGTTAAGCTGTTCGTTTGACTTAGAGGGTGTATTCTCAACATTAGCCATGACGTTTAATCCTTCTTCTGATGTTGGCTTGGACGACGAAGTAATCAATCAATGGGGCAAACATGTTCGAGAACAGAATTGCCAGCATGACCCCCTCAGGGAACGCTGGGTTGATTACCCGGATAATGATGATCATGACACCAATCAGAACACCATAGATCCAGCGACCTGTGTCTGTTACAGCGGCAGAAACCGGATCAGTCGCCATAAATACAGTACCAAACGCAAATCCGCCTAATACCAAATGCCAGTACCAGGGAATGGCGAACATCGGGTTGGTATTGCTGCCGATC
Organism: Methylococcaceae bacterium; assembly: GCA_009925045.1. Classification (GTDB taxonomy): domain Bacteria; phylum Pseudomonadota; class Gammaproteobacteria; order Methylococcales; family Methylomonadaceae; genus Methylomonas. The sequence goes on along the minus strand of RFQK01000010.1, from coordinate 7,067 downwards.
ACATTGAGCAAGGTCGACATTGCGATCATGCCACCTAGCACACCGAAAATGATGCGGTAAGAAGCTACGCGTGTGTACAACAAGAAAGTCGCACCCAGTATACAAGCCAAAGTGGAGGTTTCACCCATAGAACCAGGAATGAAGCCTAAGAAGGCTTGCAACCAAGAAAAACTTCCTTTGATTGCTTCCAGACCACCTTGAGATGCCAGTGACAACGCGGTAGCACCACTGTAACCATCAACCGCAACCCACACAGAGTCACCGGAAATAGAAGCAGGGTAAGCAAAGAACAGGAATGCACGCCCAGTTAAAGCTGGGTTTAAAAAGTTTTTACCGGTACCACCGAACACTTCTTTGCCCAAGACGATACCGAATGAAATACCCAGAGCTACCTGCCACAAAGGAATATCAGGCGGCAGAATCAAGGTGTACAACATAGAAGAAACCAGGAAACCCTCGTTTACTTCGTGCTTACGAACAGTGGCAAACAAAACTTCCCAGACACCGCCCACTGCTAAGGTGGTGATGTAAACAGGGAAAAAGTACAACATGCCATGAACCAAACAAGACAATGGGTTATATGGGCTGTAGCCAAATAACACCATAGGGATACGACGCCAGCCTTCAATAGCGGTCAGTCCCATGGTTTCCATGGCCTGATTCGCTTGATAACCGGTGTTGTACCATGCCATCAAAATACAAAAAGCTGTGGCGATCACCACGAAAGTCATGGTCCGTTTCAGGTCATTGCCGTCACGAACATGCGTTTTACCGCGTGTTACATCGGATGGTGTGTAAATGAAAGTATCCACCATCTCATAGAGACCATAATACTTTTCAAGTTTGCCGCCCTTTGTAAAATGCGGCTCTATGCTATCTAAAAAATCTCTAGCCGACATTTATCCTTCCTTCTCAATTTTATCTAAATTCGCTCTCAGGACCGGTGCAAAGTCATGCTTACCCGGATCAACAAAGGTAAACAGTGCAACATCTTCCTCGTTTAATTCCAGACAACCTAATTGCTGAGCAACATCGGTATCACCCACCACAATGGCTTTCAGCAAAGGTGTTGGCAAAATATCCAAAGGCGTTACTGTTTCATAAATACCCACGGGCACAATTGCACGGTTACTGCCATTTTTATCGGTAGTCAGCGGGAATAAACGATTGTCTTTACGATCGCGGCTTGATACATAAACATTCAAAGCTGAATATTTATTTTTACCTGGAACGATCCAGCCAAACAATTCACGTTCACGTCCTTCTTTAAGTGCTGAAACTTGCAGATCATAAGCACCTAGATAATCCAACTCACCTGCAGCGCTGTGACCATAAAGTACAGAACCTGAAATCACACGACTTTCAACCGCTTCCAGTTCACCCGCAACCAGTTCGCTCAGATTTGCACCCACACGAGTACGCACTAAACGTGGCTTTTTAACGCTAGGACCTGATAAAGCGACAACGCGATCAACGTTTAGATGGCCGGTTGTAAACAAAGCGCCGATAGCGATAACGGCTTGATAATCGATGTGCCAGACAAATTTATTGATGTTGACTGGATCGATAAAATGAATATGGGTACTAGGCAAACCGGCAGGATGTGGACCTGAAAACTCAGCTGTCTGAGCAACATCGACATTCTCAATCGCAGCACCGGTCGCTTTGACCAAATAGGTTTTACCTGATGTGAGTTTTGAAATAACTTTGATGCCATTCGCAAACTCTTTGGCACGCTCATTGATAATCACAGCAGGATCAGCCGCCAATGGACGTGTGTCAATTGCAGTAACGAAGATTGAGCTTGGCTCAACATCAACCGCAGGCACTTTGCCATAAGGGCGAGTCACAAAAGAAGTCCAAAGACCTGAGTTCAGCAAATTTTCTTTAACCTGTTCTACGGTCAAACTTGCCAATTCTTTTTCTTTGTACTTGTTAAAACTTTCTTTTTCATTGCCATTCAGGTCAATCACGACCGACAACAAAGCTCTTTTGTCACCACGATTGATAGCTCTGACAACTCCAGCCCCCGGAGCAGTAAAAGCAACACCTGGATTTTTCTTGTCAAAAAATAAGGTTTGACCCAGTTTCACTTGATCGCCTTCGGCAACCAGCATTTTGGGTTTTAAGCCGACATAATCAGTACCGAGTACGGCAACCGATTTGACGCTGTTACCATCGGTTATTAGTTGTTCGGGCCCACCGGTAATCGGCAAATCCAAACCTTTTTTTAATGTAAATTGCATAGTTGTAAAACCTGCTCCCCAGACAAATTGCTGCTAAAAGACCATTGCAAATCCTCAAGAATCTGCTTGGACACTTCATGACATAAATCTTCCCCATTACATCACAACTGAGAGCCTTTCTCAATCCGAAAAACCTATGCTTTGCAGGAAACAGACAATTTGTTGTTTATAGACGATTCGATGCGAGTATAATCGCGTCAACTCATTTGACTTGAGTTTTAAAATTCATTTTTTAGAGATTCTGCAGATACACACATGTCGATTAGCCCCAGAAAATTTACCCAACAAGTCTTGGTAGGCAACATTAAAGTGGGTGGTGGTGCACCGATTGTCGTTCAATCGATGACCAATACCGACACCGCCGATGTAGCAGGAAGTGTAAACCAGATTATGCAATTATCGGATGCCGGTTCAGAATTGGTCCGCATTACGGTTAATTCGGAAGAAGCTGCCGCGGCAGTCCCTAACATCGTCAATCAGCTTATTCAGAAAGGTTATGAGGTTCCCATCATTGGTGACTTCCACTTTAACGGCCACAAATTACTGGAAAAATACCCAGGTTGCGCGGAATCACTTTCTAAATACCGCATTAACCCCGGCAACGTCGGCAAAGGAAAGGCTAGAGATCCGCAATTTCAACAAATGATTGAGTTTGCCTGCCGTTACAATAAACCGGTACGAATCGGCGTGAATGGTGGCAGTCTGGATCAGGCGGTTCTTACTCGCTTACTGGACGAAAACCGTCAACTGTCTGCACCAAAACCACTCGCTGCCGTCACGCGTGAAGCCATCGTACTGTCTGCACTGGAAAGCGCAGCTAAAGCCCAGGAGCTTGGTCTGGGTAAAGATAAAATTATTCTGTCTTGCAAAATCAGTAATGTGCAAGAGCTAATCAGCATTTACGAAGACCTGTCTGGTCGTTGCGATTATGCGCTGCATCTAGGCCTCACCGAAGCCGGCATGGGTTCTAAAGGCATTGTCGCTTCATCAGCTGCGCTGGGGATTCTGATGCAACAGGGTATAGGTGACACGATTCGTATTTCACTGACTCCAGAACCCGGTGCTGCGCGCACCAAAGAAGTCATTGTTGCCCAAGAAATCTTGCAAACCATGGGCTTCCGATCATTTACTCCAATGGTTATTGCCTGCCCAGGTTGTGGCCGAACCACAAGTGATTATTTCCAGCGTCTGGCTCAAGATATTCAAGCCTATTTACGCGATCAAATGCCAGTATGGCGCAATAAATACAAGGGTGTTGAAAACATGGAAGTAGCCGTAATGGGCTGCGTGGTCAATGGTCCCGGTGAAAGTAAAAACGCTAATATCGGGATCAGTCTACCGGGTACTGGTGAATCGCCAGTCGCACCTGTGTTTGAAGACGGTGTTAAAACCGTGACTTTAAAGGGCGACAATATTGCGGCTGAGTTCCACGCTTTGGTCGAACGCTACATCGAAACTCACTACAGCCAAAACTAAGCCTACTGCTTCACCCAAAAAGCGACCAAAATCGTTTTTTGGGTGGGCGCTTAACCGGTGGTCAAACCTTCTTCCAACCAATCAATTTCGCCCGCAGTAAATCCTGCTTTTAGCCTCACTTCTCGATTAAACGGTCCTTTGGGTTTGCCCTTATAAAAACCCAGCAACATATTCTTATAATGCTGTTCCGGATCCAGTCCAGCCTGCTTAGCCAGGGTATTAAACCAAAACGATCCGCGCTCGACATGACCCACTTCATCTTCATAAATGCGCTGTAGAATTGCTACAGCCGCCTGATCCCCCGAAGCGGTAAATTTAGCCATCACACTCGGCGTCACATCCAGACCACGCGCCTCCATACAACGAGGAACAATCGCTAGACGCGCCAGAATATCGTGTTCGGTTTCACGGGCATGCCACCATAATCCGCTGTGCGCAGGCAAATCGCCATAATCCGTATTAAACTGGCGCAAATGCTGTCTCAGCATCTCAAAATGCGTCGCCTCTTCGCCTGCAATGATTAGCCAGTCTATATAGAACTGCTCAGGCAAACCCCTGAAACGATAAATAATGTCCCAAGCCAGATAAATAGCCACAAACTCAATATGCGCCAGCGCATGAAAAAACGCTCCCTGGCCGGCCTGGGTTTCCGTTCCACGCCGCGGCATATCCTTGGGCATCATTAAAACGGGTCGATCGGGAAATACGGTATGGGAAATGGGTTTGGGGTCGGTATCAGAATTGAAACCCAACTGTTTCAGATCCAGATAACGCCTAGCTTGATGAGTTTGTTCTAGCAACCCATCCAAATCGCCCCCAAACAGACAGCTTTCAGCAAGCCCAAACAGATTGTGTTGCTTTTCAGACGGCATAAAGCGCTTGATTAGGAAGAACGACTGATACGGACTGGAATTTGTAATACCTGCCCTACTCTCACCTGACCGTCCTCGAGGCCATTAGCCATGCGTAAAGCACGCATAGAAATACCATATTGCTGAGCAATACCCGACAAAGTCTCACCCTGATTTATCACATGTTGCGATTTTGCAGCCACTTCGATTGATTTTTCTGGAACGACAACTTCAGCAACCGGTTTTGCTGCATTCACTGACACAGGAGGAGTCGCAACAGTTTTTGCTAACTGAACACCGCCACGCTTGGATAATTGCGCAAACAAGGTGTTGGAAGGTGCATACTGTTTAAAGTGGGCCATGATGCCTCGAAACAACGCCGAAGCCATCTTATCTTGATAAGCCGTAGTGTTTAAACGCTGCTCTTCATCTGGATTTGAAATAAAAGCAGTTTCAACCAAAATAGAGGGAAACTCCTGAGATTTCAGCACCACAAAACCGGCTTTTTGCAAACTCTGACGATGTAAATGACTCACACTCTGGATATTGTTCAAGACCCGATTACCAACATTTAAACTCGCTTCTTTAGCCGCTGTCTGACTAAGATCCAGCAACACCGAGTTCAACATATCATCACCCGCATCAACCGTTGCGCCAGCGTTTTTGTCAGAGGCATTTTCGCTTTCCGCTAACCAACGAGCACCTTCACTTGAAGCACCTTTCTTGGCAAGCGTATAAACCGAGGCACCATGCGCAGACGTGTCGTTAAAAGCATCTGCATGAATAGACACGAATAAATCCGCTTTTGCCGCCCGGGCAATATTGACTCGCTCGTGCAGTTTCACAAAATAATCGCCATTACGAATCATCAAAGCTTTCATGCCTGACTGAGCATTGACATAGCCCTCAAGACGTTTAGCAATAGCAAAAACCACGTCTTTTTCCTGAGTACCATTGCTACCTTGTGCACCCACATCCTTGCCACCGTGCCCCGCATCGATAGCCACAATAATTTCACGACCACGTGTCTTAACAGCTTTAGGGTCGGCATTTTTGGCTACCGCTACCACTGGCACAACCGGCGCAGCATTGGCAACAGGCAATGAAGGTTTAACAACTGTATCCTTAGCGACTTTAACTGACGACTCTTTGGCGTGCATTTCAACGCTTAACAGCGAACCATTCGCTTTTTCAGCGACATTGGTTTTAGCATCTACCGTGGATTTGAGCTCAATGACGACACGCAAATCATTCGTGTTGCGCACTGAACTGCGAACGTTGAGAACTAGAGGATGATGGGTCAAAAGTTTACTGATCTGACGGGTATTATCCAGATCAAGCACCAAACGATCCGGCTTATCCAATGTGAAATAATGATGTTTGACATTTCCAGACAACTCGAAAACCAGCTTTTCGGGTTGTTGCTCATTGAAGCTGATTCCAGTCAAATTTACTTGCGTAGCTTCAACATCGAAAACAGCGAATAAGAGACCTAGCAGCCCAATGTAATTTGACTGTTTAATCATACACCACACAATAAAGTTATAATCTTCTTTAGATTATAGCAATATGTTGTTGTTTTTAAATAGTACTTCTAGTGTATTTTTTAGTTGCGGGTTAAGAGCCTTGATTTCTAAGCGCCTGCCCTCCTCCACAACATTTAAAGAAATCTCAACATCTGCAGTCGGTAAAAAACCTTCACCCATTTCCGGCCATTCGATCAGACACAAGGCGTTATCATTAAGATAGTCACTCATGCCCATCCATTCCAGTTCCTCAGCATCCTTAAGCCTATATAAATCAAAGTGATAAATAGACTGTTCTGACAATTTGTATTCTTCAACCAAACTGTAGGTAGGACTGCGTACAGTCGCTTCATAGCCAGCAGCCCGCAGCATGCCACGTACCAAACTGGTTTTACCGGCACCCAACTGACCATTCAGAAACACCAGACACTTCTTAGGCAACACGCTTAACAACAAGCGACCAAAGGCTTCCGTATCATCAACATTGTTTAAAATGATTTGCACTCGAAATCTCACAGATTTGGTTTTTCAAAATAAAAACTGTACTACAACTACTTGAGTATGTATAATACACGGATTCGCTGGTGTAGCTCAGTTGGTAGAGCAGCTGATTTGTAATCAGCCGGTCGCGGGTTCGAGTCCCATCACCAGCTCCATATAAATCAAGGCCTTAGATGAAAGTCTAAGGCCTTTTTTTATTTCCGGTGCTACGGGCTAAAAAGTAGCCAATTTAATCAGTCACCATGAAAAGTAACGTTTAAGCTTTTGGCTTACAAGGGCTTTGATTGCAATTGACCAAGACCTAAGGACTGATGGCGTCTTTCCTGTTTCTCTTGTAACCCAAATAGGTAAAGGTAAATACTCGGGGTCTTTGCCAACCCCCAAGTCTGGAGTTTCACTTGTCTCTGATTCCTGGTTCACACTGCACCTCTCGAATTGGAGTGATAAATCTGCTGATCGATTAAAAA
>RFQK01000090.1 GCA_009925045.1 Methylococcaceae bacterium | reverse complement strand
TATCTTGTAACATGAAACGGGCCACTCGGGTGCCAGCATCCAAGGTGGTCAGAATGAATAAAGCTTCAAACATAATGGCAAAGTGATACCAGGCAGCCAGTAAATGTTCGCCTGAAACCTTGGCAAATAAACTTGCCATGCCTACCGCCAAAGAAGGTGCGCCACCGGTTCTAGCAAACAAAGTAGATTCACCCATGGTTTGAGCTAAATCTTGCATTTGCTCGACACTGAGTGCAAACCCCCAGTTGTTGATTTTAGCAACCGCATCAACTGCGTTCGCACCCACGACACCGGCTGGACTGTTGATCGCAAAATATACGCCTGGCTCCAGGACTGTTGCGGCGATTAAAGCCATGATTGCCACAAACGATTCCATTGCCATGGCGCCATAACCAATAAAACGGGCATCTTGTTCGTTGGCCAGTAATTTAGGTGTGGTGCCGGAAGCGATTAAAGAGTGAAAACCCGATATCGCACCACATGCAATTGTGATAAATACAAACGGAAATAGTTTGCCACCAAAAATTGGGCCGCTGCCATCAATGAATTGCGTTAAAGCCGGCATTTTTAGCTCAGGATGCAGCACTATAATGGCTACTGCCAAAGCCGCAATCGTGCCTAGCTTCATAAAGGTCGACAAATAATCTCGAGGTGCAAGCAATAACCAAACGGGCAATACCGCGGCGGCAAATCCATAGCCGATTACCATCAGCGCCAATTGTGGGGCATCATAATCAAACCAGGCGCGCAGAAGCGGATGCTCTTCAACCCAGCCGCCACCGATTACGGCTAGAATCAAAAGACTGACTCCTATCAAGGTGGCTTCTAAAACCCGGCCCGGACGCAAATGATGTAAATAACAGCCCATCAATACGGCAATCGGAATGGTAGCGGCTACGGTCGAGGTCGCCCAAGGGCTATGTTTCATTGCATTGACGACCACCAGTCCTAAAACCGCAATCAGGATAATCATAATCATCATGACGCCTATCATCGCGGCACTACCGCCTAATACGCCCAGTTCATCTTTAGCCATTTGTCCCAGAGAACGGCCATCACGACGAATTGAGAAAAACAAGGTCACGAAATCCTGAACACAGCCACCCAAGACTGCGCCTATCAATATCCACAAACAACCGGGTAAATAACCAAATTGTGCCGCCAGTGTCGGCCCTATTAAGGGGCCAGGCCCAGCAATTGCCGCAAAATGATGACCAAACACGACCCATTTATGGGTAGGCATAAAATCACGACCATCATTAAAACGTTCAGCAGGTGTTGCACGTTGTGCATCTAATACGAGAACTTTAGTCGCAATAAAAGCACTATAAAAACGATAACCTAGGCTGTAGATACAAAGAGCAGCAATAATCAGCCACATGCTGTTGATCGCTTCGCCTTGGTTTATGGCAATGGCAGCGATACTAAAAGTGCCTATTAAGGCAACTGAGATCCAGATAAAGAATGGTAAAACCGACTGTTTAAAATTCATGACCAGCAAATGACAAAAAATATGGTGCAATCTTAGCATGTGTAGGGTTTTGATTGACTGGTTTCTTGGGGTTCAAACCGCTACAATAAGTTTCGATTTTAACCAGCTAAACTGACATTTTGGAGTTTGGAAAATGCGTAAAAAGATTGGAATTGTCACTATGCTGTTCTGCGTTTTTTCATCGTTTAGTTATGCGGATACACCGCAGACCGAACACGGTGAGTATATTAATTGGCGCGTCTTAGGTGTATCACATCGTCTTGACAAGAAATATGTGCGTTCAATTCTGGGCAACGACATTGCTATTAACGCGGCTCGTAGCGGTAAAACAGGGCCATGGCCGGAAGGTACGGTGATTGCCAAATTATCCTGGAAAGAGCAAGTGCATCCCAATTGGCCCAATGCCATCGTGCCCGGTGAATTCGCTGGCGCTGAAGCCATGGTTAAAGACAGTAAAAAATATTCGGAGACGGGCGGTTGGGGTTTTGGTCGCTGGGAGGGCAAAAATCTGCTTATCCACGATAAAGACAAAGCGAGCGCCTGTTTTGCTTGTCACATGCCTATGCAAGCCAGTGACTATGTCTATACCGTTCCTCATCTTCGCTAACTGCTGACCATCCATTGAAGGCTGGGTTGTATGCCATACAACCCAGTTGTCGCGAGTCGAACTGTCAATTAGACGCTAATGAGATCGTATTAAATTTAGCCAGCTACATAGACAAGAATGATGAAAATAGCCAAATTACAAATAATTAACATGCTGTTGTGTCTGCTGTGTAGTCAGTCAGTCATGGCGGATACCAAGCCCATACACCATCTTGTTGTGGTTTGGTTAAAAACCGATCAAGCCAACGCTGCACAAATTTATCGGGAAGCCAGTCAGTTATTGACCGATTTGCCTGGGGTTCTTGAATACAAAATCGCGAGTCGTGCCAATATAGTTCGCCCCAGAGCCAATCCATCCGTTGATGAGAGTTATGATCTTATCGTAGACAGTCAGTTTGAATCAGCTTCTGCTCTAGAAGCCTTTCTTCAACACCCCGACTATGTCCGTACTGCACAAGAACAACTCCGCCCATTGGTAGACCATTATCGCGTTTATGATTTCGTCCCCTGGCCCCTTTTTAAGCAACACTAGCTTGCTGAATTCCAGAAACTCATCGAGATGTTTTTCGATGATATTGACGGTGATCGGAATTTGCAGTGTCTGGTAATCATGAACAGCAATATTCCTGAAACCCACCATGCGTTTCATCTGATCAGCTAAGTCCAAACTGATCCAGTTCGCCTGAGCCAGTAAGGTGAAAACATCACGGGCACTTTGCGGTACACCGAGTTTGTCTCGACGGATAAGGTATTGCCCCATGTCAAGAGCCGCTTCACAGGCGCGCTGAATATTAAGAATAGCCGCATCCTGACGAGTATAGTTAGTCAAAAAGCTATCAGGGTCGGCACTGTATTCTTCACGAGCACGCCTGACACACCGTTCTATGGTGGCGGCCTTATTGATCAGTACATCATCCGCCATAGACAGAACCTCGTTGACGAATATCGGTCATCAGAGCAGCGCGGCTGACATCCAGTGTCATTTTCTCGCTCAGTATGAAGCTTTCGTAGAGGCTGGACTGACTATCCAGACGCCACCAGCATACGCCGCTGGTGATGATTTGGTATTGCATAACGGTTGACGCGGCTCTCAGATCCAGCAAGTCTACCGGGCAAGCGGTGATTTCTGACAGCTTAGCTGAGAGATCGAATAATTCTAAAGGATTGGCATAGCCGGCAACCAGAACCGCTAAATCTAAATCGCTTTCAGCATCTGCATGACCAGTAACACGACTGCCAAAGGCATAAATCGCCAGCACATTTTGTATGTGTGCCCGGATTAACTCAATGACAGTCTCTTGTATCATTTGGCTAGTTTTGCAAACCCGCCGCTTCGGCAGCACGTCGACGGATTTCATCCCAGTCACCCGCATCTACCAGTTCCGCAGGGGCCATCCATGAACCACCCACGCAGGCTACGTTTTTGAGCGCCAGATAGTCAGGGGCATTTTTAGGATTAACGCCACCGGTCGGGCAGAAGGTGACTTGGGGTAGAGGGCCACCAAAAGATTTCAGCATAGGAATGCCACCTGCGGCTTCGGCAGGAAAGAACTTCATCGCTGTGATACCCAGTTCCAGCAGTTTCATGACTTCGCTGGAAGTGGCAACACCCGGCAAAATAGGAACGCCTGTTTTTAATGCGGCAGCAATCAGGGTATCGGTCACGCCAGGGCTGACAATGAATTCCGCACCGGCATCTATCGCCTGTTGCAGCGTTTCGGTGTTGATAATAGTGCCAGCACCGACAATGGCGCCCGGAACTTCTGCTTTGATTTTACGAATAGCGTCCAAGGCAACGGGTGTTCTCAGGGTGATTTCCAGAACTTTCAAACCGCCATCGACTAAAGCTTTGGCCAGTGGCACGGCTTGGTCTAAGTGGTTGATAACCATGACCGGCATCACCGGTGAAGTAGTCATGACTTCTTTGATTGTCACTGCCATTTTCTTCTCACTAAAAAATTAAAAATTTCTAACTCGCCGGATTCGGTGCTGACTTAGATTTTAGTCGGCAAAAAACAGATTGCTTGCCCCTGTTTCTGCTGATGAAGCATTCGCGCGGAATGCACCAAATAATTCCCGTCCCATGCCAACATGATGACCTTTGGCTCGATTAGCAGCCGGAATACGTGCCGCAAATTCAGCGGCATCAACCTGAACGTTGACTTCACCCGTCTGGGTGTTCAGTACAATCAGATCACCGTCCTGAACTTTGGCCAAAGGGCCACCATCGATACATTCGGGACACATGTGAATCGCCGAAGGCACTTTACCCGATGCGCCCGACATACGCCCATCAGTAATCAGCGCAACCTTGAAACCTTTGTCTTGCAGAACACCAAGAGGTGGTGTCAATTTGTGCAACTCCGGCATGCCATTGGCTTTAGGGCCCTGGAAGCGTAATACGACGATGCAATCCTTTTCCAATTCCCCGCGTTTAAACGCCGCCACTACATCGTCTTGGTCATCGAAGACAACTGCTGGTGCAGTGACTATCTGATGTTGTTCGGCAACTGCTGAAATCTTAGAGACGCCACGGCCTAAGTTGCCGTGCATCACATGTAAGCCGCCCCCGGCAGCAAAAGGTTCCGCAACCGTAGCAATCACGGTATTGTCTAAAGAATGTCCAGGACCGGCTTCCCAACGCAATTTGCCCTCACTCAGTTTGGGCTCTTGGCTGTATTGCGACATACCATGCTGATCGCCGATGGTTAAAATGTCACCATGCAATAAACCATGGGCCAGAAGTTCAGCAATCAGAACACCCATCCCGCCGGCAGCTTGGAAGTGATTCACATCGGCTGCGCCGTTGGGGTAAATTTTGGTGAGTAATGGAATGACTTTTGACAAGCGGTCGAAATCATCCCAATTAATGATAACGCCTGCTGCACGGGCGATGGCGATCAGGTGTAGGGTATGATTGGTTGAACCACCGGTTGCCAACAAGCCAATAATGGCGTTGATAATGGCTTTTTCATTAATCACATGCCCCACCGGACGATAATCATCGCCTAAGGCAGTAAATTTGAGTACCTGTTGGGCTGCTGCTTTGGTGAGTTCTTCACGAAGTGAAGTATACGGATTGACGAAAGAGCTGCCGGGCAGATGCAGGCCCATGATTTCAACCATCATCTGGTTGCTATTAGCCGTACCGTAGAAGGTACAGGTGCCCGGGCTGTGATAAGACTGTGATTCCGACTCCAGTAATTCTTTGCGACCGACTTTGCCTTCAGCATAGAGTTGGCGAATCCGTACTTTTTCTTTATTCGACAAGCCGCTGGGCATGGGACCTGCTGGGACGAAAACAGCCGGCAAATGGCCAAAGCTAAGCGCACCGATCAGAAGGCCGGGGACAATTTTGTCGCAGACTCCCAGGTAAAGAGCAGCATCGAACATATCATGGCTCAAACCGATAGCAGTCGACATCGCGATCACATCACGACTAAATAAGGATAACTCCATCCCGGGCTGGCCTTGGGTAACTCCGTCACACATAGCCGGCACCCCTCCGGCAAACTGTGCAACCCCGCCGGCATCACGCACCGCTTGTTTAATCAGAGCTGGGTAATCTTTGTAGGGTTCATGAGCAGACAACATGTCGTTGTATGCAGAAATAATCGCAACATTCGCCTTAGCACCATGAGCTAATTCTTCTTTTTCGCCAGAATTGCAAGTGGCAAAGGCATGTGCCAAGTTACCGCAGGCCAATTTGCCGCGTTGCGGTCCATTGGCTTTAGCAGCATCGATACGGGCTAAATATGCATCACGAGAAGACTGACTGCGCTCGATAATGTCCTGGGTAATCTGTTCAAGTTTGGGATGCATAGGTGCTCCAGTTCGCTTAAGGGGCCCAGTAAAGTTCAACCGGTACTTTTTCTTGATCCAATAATGCGCGAATCGGTAATTCGCTATTGGCGCCTGGGCGCATGGCTTGATCGAATACCGATAGCTTATCTTCACCCGTAATCAACACCACGATGCGGTCACATTGCAAAAGGGCGGCGACAGTCATGCTCATGCGTTCAGTGAGCGTTCCAGTAACAGCGCTGGGTTTGGCTTTGATAGCCGCAACCAGCTTTTCTGAATCAGGATTCAAAGCAGCATTTAAGCCATCGGCCCCAGGAAATAAAGAGGCCGTATGTCCGTCGTTACCCATGCCAACAATGGCAAAAGTAAAGGGTTTTGGGAGGGCTTTGTAGTTGGCTTCTGTTTCCGCCACACCTTTATTAGCCGTATTAGCGGCCGTTTTCATCCCAACAAAAGTGGCTGCTTTGGCATTATTCACCAGTAAGGACTTGCGGATTAAGGCTTCATTACTCGCACTATGATCGGCGGCAACCCAGCGTTCATCTACGAGGGCAACTTTGACTTTTTTCCAGGCAATATCCAATTTGGATAAAGCATCATAAAGTGGAGCCGGTGTCGTGCCACCCGAAACAAAAATAGTCGCGGAACCGTTTTTGCTTAAAGATTCTGACAACATATCCTGACATTCGGCGGCCAGGGTGGTGAATAAATGACTACGTTGTTCGAAATGAAATTCTCTAACCATAACTATTATCTTTGTCTCAATCTAGAAATCTAAAATCTATAGGGTGCGGTAAAACCAGAACCGAGCTGAGTGCTCGTTTATTCTTCCCAGGCTCGACCGTCACGTGCCAGTAAA
>RFQK01000089.1 GCA_009925045.1 Methylococcaceae bacterium | reverse complement strand
TGATATTGGCTGTGGGCAATTTCCAATCCGATTTCATGGAGATCAGCGGCCCAATCCAGGAACTGAGTGGCAAGGATCGTGTCTGAAAATGCTGGATGGTCCTGCAATTGCCCAATCATGTGATGGAGGGTTTCTTGAATCTGAGCACTGTGTTTGCGGTCACTTCGATAGCGTTCTGCAAGCAGACGACTGGTTTGTGAGCGGATATCATGATCGTAGATTCTGTCTAAAAGCTCATACACCAATCCTTCACGCAAAGCACCATCCGATACAGTCATCTGGTTTATTCCTAAGGTGACGAAAGTAGCATAGGTAATGGCGACTGCACCCATAAAAACCGGACGTCGTTCTTCGTTAAAATTAGGAAAGCTAATTTGGTCTATATGATGCAGTTTTAACAAATGAGAGACAAGTTGTTCTAAGCCTGCCAAAGTAATGCCATTATTACTCCAACCCATGCTTTCGAGTACATGGCTAATGGCTTTTAAACTGCCTGACGCACCAATTGCTTCATCCCAATGGGAACTGTGAAATTTGTCTTGAAACGGTTCCAGATGAACTTCTGCATAGAGACAGGCTTTTTTAAAGGCTTTTTTAGAAATTTCACCGTTCTTAAAAAATCTGTTACTCACTGTCACACACCCCATGCCCAGACTTTCTTTGGTATGGGCTGTATCGTGTTGGCCAATGATATATTCTGTACTGCCTCCACCAATATCCATTACGAAACGAAACTTTCCTGAACTTGCCAGGCTATGGGCAACGCCTTGATAGATCAGGCGCGCTTCCTCTATTCCGGAAATGATGTGAATGCTGTGTCCCAAGGCTTGCTCAGCACGAGTGATAAAATCCTCGGCGTTCCGCGCACTCCGGAGCGTATTGGTGCCCACAATGCTCACCGAATGCGAGGGGAGATCTCGTATGCGTTGACCAAAACGCTCTAGACAGGCTAACGCCCTGACTTGGGTGTCTTTGTCGAGATTTTTTTGCTCATCCATGCCAGCGGCAAGTCTCACCATTTCTTTAAGACGATCGACCACTTGTAGTTTCCCATCTTTAAGATTGCAAATAATCATGTGAAAACTGTTGGAACCTAAGTCAACAGCGGCTACGGTCGTGGGTATCTGATTGGGCAAAAGTAATCCTTGTACAAAAGAATAGAAAAAACAATTCAATACAGAAAGCTCAGCATTAAACATGCAATTCAGCTAACTGCCATTATAATGACCCTATGAAGGCATTATCTATCCATAACCTAAAAAAAACTTACAGCAATGGCTTTGAAGCACTTAAAGGCATAGATCTTGAAGTGGAGTCGGGTGATTTTTTTGCGTTATTAGGCCCTAATGGTGCGGGAAAATCGACTTTGATTGGCATTATTAGCTCCTTGGTGAATAAAAGCAGTGGCCAGGTGGCCATCTGTGGTCACGATATTCAAGATCAATCCGCGGCAGCCAAGTCTTGTATTGGTCTAGTGCCGCAAGAAATTAACTTCAATCAGTTTGAAACCACCAAAAATGTAGTCCTCAATCAGGCTGGTTTTTATGGCATTCCACGCAAACAGGCCTTGATCAATACTGAACGTTGTCTTAAACAAATGGATTTATGGGAAAAACGTGATGTGGTCTCTAGACGTCTTTCGGGTGGAATGAAACGCAGATTAATGATTGCCCGAGCCATGGTTCATAATCCGCGTTTATTGATACTTGATGAACCCACTGCCGGAGTCGATATAGAAATTCGGCGTTCAATGTGGAAACTCATGGAGGAGGTCAATCAAAGTGGGACAACGATTATTCTAACGACTCACTATTTAGAAGAAGCAGAAAGCCTTTGTCGAAATATTGCCATTATTAACAACGGCCAGATCATCGAAAAATCCAGCATGCACGATTTGTTGAGTCGCATACCGTTGGAATATTTTGTGTTAGATGTGGCCGCACCGTTGACGGAGGCGCCACAGATTCAGGGTTATGCCATCCACTTGGCAGATAGTCACAGTTTGGAAGTTGCTGTTGATAAGTCTCTGGGTATCAATAGCCTGTTCCAGCAATTGGCGGAACAGGGCATTACGGTTTTGAGCTTAAAAAACAAGTCGAACCGTCTGGAACAATTGTTTATCGATCTAGTGCAATGAATTATTACATCGCTTTTTTAACAATTTTCTTCAAAGAAATTCGTCGGTTTACCCGCATCTGGCCGCAAACCTTATTACCGCCGGCAATTACCACTTCATTATATTTTTTGATCTTCGGGCAACTGATTGGTCAACGGGTCGGTTCAGTCAATGGCCAAAGCTATATGGATTACATCGTGCCCGGCATTATCCTAATGTCGGTTATCAGTCATTCGTATTCAAACGTCGTTTCGTCATTCTATTCAACCAAGTTTCAACGGCATATCGAAGAGCTTTTGGTTGCACCTGTTCCGAATAGCGTCATTTTACTGGGCTATGTCAGTGGCGGGATTGCCCGCGGGCTCTTGGTGGGCAGTGTTGTTACCGGTATTGCCATGATGTTTAGTCAGTTTTCGGTTCTAAATGTGGGCATGGCCTTATGGGTTGCATTTCTGACCTCATTATTATTCGCTCTGGCTGGCTTCATCAATGCGGTTTTTGCTGACAGCTTTGATGATATATCGATCATTCCCAATTTCGTCTTAACGCCACTCAGTTATCTGGGCGGCGTATTTTATTCAATTGCTATGCTGCCAGAGTTCTGGCAAAAAATAGCGCTGGCAAATCCTATTCTCTATATGATCAATGCATTCAGATTCTGCATAATCGGCGTGAGTGATATTGATATCCAGCTGGCTATCACCATGACAATTATGTTTATCGTCCTGTTAACGCTGATTGCGCTCGCCTTACTTCATAAAGGCGTGGGTATTAAAAATTAGTCTTGATCCGGGGTATCTAAAAGATGGCGTAAGGCCTGAATATTGGTAATCGTAATAAATCTGTTTTGTACCAAAATAATTTCTTCATCTTGAAACTTTTTCAGTAAGCGACTAACTGTTTCAAGGGCCAGTCCCAGGTGATTGCCAATTTCTTGTCTACTCAAGGACAACTTAAATTCAGACGCTGAAAAACCACGGCGTTTTAAACGATCTGACAGACTAATTAAAAAATAAGCCAGGCGCTCCTCAGCAGGACGTTTACTGAGCATTAGCTGATTTTTGTCTTCAACCATTTTTTCGCCAGAATGACGAAACAGTTCACGGGTTAGGCTGGGAATATGATGGAATAATTCGTCCATACTGTCTGCAGGCAGCAGACAGAAGCTGGTCGTTTCCAGAGCTATTGCCGCTGAGCTATGTTTCTCGTCGGATAGTCCATCAAAGCCCAGTAACTCTCCGGGTAATAAAATATTCAAAATATGTTCATTGCCATGCTGATCACAACTTACCAGTTTGGCACTACCGGACTTAATCGCGATGATGCCGCGGAAGTTATCACCTTCGTGATAAATAAACTCGCCTCGTTGCAGCGTTTTTTTGGCTTTAACAATTTGACTGATGCTATCCACTTCCTGTTCAGTCAAACCGCGGGGCAGACAAATATTGTCAAGCCCACAATTATTACAACTAACTTGATTTAATTTAGACACGGATCCCTTTATGTGTTTTTAATTAACAAAACTTGTATCGGCTTCTTGGTAATAGCGAATAACGCGTTCCACCTCATTTTTTGAACCTAAAACCAGAGGTACACGCTGATGAAGCTTCTCAGCCTGGATATCCAATATACGTTCACGACCGGTACTACAGACACCGCCGGCTTGCTCGACTATAAAACCGATAGGGTTCGCCTCATACATCAAACGTAAGCGTCCGGGGACCGATGGGTAACGTGTATCTTGGGGATACAGAAATATGCCACCACGGGTCAGAATTCTGTAGACTTCGGCCACTAATGAGGCAATCCAGCGCATATTGAAATTTTCACCACGTACTCCGGAATCGCCTGCTACACATTCGTCTATATAGCGTTTAATCGGGGGTTCCCAAAAACGTTGATTAGACATATTGATGGCAAATTCTCGACTGTCTTCAGGTATTCGGATATTGCGATGGGTTAATAAGAATTCACCAATCTCTTGATCTAAGGTAAAACCATTGACGCCATTCCCAGTGGTCAGTATCAATTGTGTGGAGGGGCCATAAAGCACGAAACCTGCACAAACCTGTTCATGACCGGGTCGTAAAAAGTCTTCTAAAGTTGGCTCTAAACCATCAACACAGCGCAAGATCGAGAAAATTGTGCCAACGGTCATATTGTTATCGATATTGGATGAGCCATCGAGCGGATCGAACAAAACTAGATATTGACCACGTGGATAATGCCCGGGGATTTTGATGGGATCATCTGTTTCTTCTGAAGCCATACCCGCAACATGACCACCCCATTCAAGGGCCTTCACCATAATGTCATGGGTGATGATATCCAGTTTTTTTTGAACTTCACCTTGAATATTTTCAGAATCCGCAGAGCCTAGTACACCGACAATGGCGCCGCGATTGACACGATTAGAAATTTGTTTACAGGCTGTGACAATATTATTGAGTAACAGTGTAAAAGTGCCGGAAGCATCCGGTAATTCACGCTGTTGTTCGATGATGAATTGTGTAAGAGTTATTTGTTCGGGTAGTGTGTTTGCTTCGTTAGTCATGCACAAGCGAAATTGAATAGAATCTTAGCCTTGCAAACCTAGGAAACATAAGCAGGCCTCGGCGCTATTGTACAGGCTCTATTTGATCTAGGTCAAAATTCAGGGTGTTTAAATATCTATGCACGGATGTTTCCGGTTCGTGATCAAAGATACCCCCCACCACCGCTAATAGATTGGCTCCGGCATCAATTAAGGCCTGACCGTTCTCAGGCAAAATGCCGCCGATCGCCACAATCGGAACCTTGATAGATTGTTTGGCCAGCGTAAGGGTGATTAATTCTGCGGGTGCAGCCAGTGGTTTGGTGCCTGAGGCATAAAAACGGCCAAATGCGACATAATTAGCGCCTTGATCAGCCATCAAACGCGCCTTATTGATATCGTTGTAACAGGAGACACCGATAATCGCTTCCGGTCCCAAAATAGCTCTTGCTTGATGCAAATTTCCATCATCCTGACCCAGATGAACACCATCAGCACCCACCATTAAAGCCAGCTCTATATCATCATTGATGATCAATGGCACTGCAAAGCGTCTGCATAATTGACTGAGTTGTTGTGCAAGTAAAAGCGCATCTATGGGTTGTTTATCCCGATATTGCAGGACTGCAATCCCTGCATTTAATGCCGCTTCAACTTCATTTAAGATTTGTGAAATGGATTTATTGTCGGTTTGTGTAATGGCGTAAAGCCCTTGTCGAGGAAATATCATGATTCACACCAGAACATTCGATCAGGATTGAGTTGTCCTGATCCCGTTGAATAAGCAGCTGCTAATGCTTGCCACGCAAAATCTTGAGCCTCGGTAACAGCCGTATAGACATCAAAACCTCGAGCCATCAAGGCAGCGCAGCTACTTGCCAGAGTACACCCTGAGCCATGGTATTGGCCGCTGAGCCTTTCCCAATGAAATGTTTGAGGCGGTTGATCCAGTCGGTATAAAGTATTATCGACTGTCAAAGTAGATTCATGACCACCTGTTAAAAGCACATTTTTCGCGCCCATTCCCAAAAGCGCCTGCGCCGATTCATTTAAAACCTGATTGTCTGTCAACAGGCGAGCTTCATCACTATTCGGCGTCAGTAAAGTGACATAGGGTAATAGTTCGACCGCAATGGTTTTGATTAGATTGGCATTACTCAGCTTCTTGCCCCCTCCAGCTGCTAAGACGGGATCTAGAACCACCGGAATCTGGGGGGTTGCTTGCAGAATTGCCCCAATCGCTTGCGCAATTTCCACGCTGCCAATTAAACCGATTTTAATGACTGCAATGTCAAGGTCATTCAACAGTGTTGTGGTTTGTGCACGCAAATCTTGCGGATTTTGTGGCCATATCGAGATCACATTGTGGGTGTCTTGTTGCGTAAGACAGGTAATGATGCTTGCAGGGTGGCAGCCATGACTACTGATCACCTCAATATCGGCTTGTATACCTGCCCCGCCACAGGGGTCATGTCCTGAAAAACACAGTACGACAGGTTTATGTTTCATCACTGGACTCTATGAGTGCTAAAAATTGTTGTTCATTGATCACGGTCACGCCTTTGTCTTGCGCGGCCTGGGTTTTATTCATTCCAACATTATCACCCGCCACCAGATAATCAGTTTTCGCACTGACGGAGCTGGCAATTTTGGCGCCTTTGTTTTTGGCTAATGTACTCAGTTGATCCCGCGATCCGGTCAAGAAAGTTCCTGTAAACACCAGAATTTTACTGTTCAGTGGATGATGGACGGCGGGTTGCGCATCGAATGTCTCGATTAAATTAAAACCGAGCCTGATTAATCGGTCGAAGAGTGGTTGGATATTGGCAAAACCTTCAACGATGACTTGCGCTGTTTTTTCAGCGAAACCCTCAATATTGACAATTTCTGCTTCGGTTAAATTAAAAATCTCGTTCAGTTTATGATGTTTGAGTAAACGCTCACAATTCCCTAAGCCCATGCGGAAAACACCAAACGCGGCCAGAAAACGCCAATCAGGAACAGCCTCGTGACGACTACGCAGCAGTTGTTCTGTGAGATTGACCGATTGTTTGGGTCCAAAACCCATTTCAATCAATTGTTGTTCAGTTAAATCATATATGGCGTCCACGCTACGAATACCGTTTTCGTA
>RFQK01000088.1 GCA_009925045.1 Methylococcaceae bacterium | reverse complement strand
ATCAACAATCAAATCAAAGCCGCCTTCGGGCTTTTTTGTGCCTGATGTAAACAAGTAAAGCAAAGATTTATTTTGCTTTGACACACAAATAAAGCAATGATTTAGTTAAACCATCAGCACAGCAACACGCTGACCGAAACAGACTACCAAGGTAGCGCGGACATCTTCCCGCATAAGATTTGGGTGGAGGCATAGCCTGGACATGGTGCTTCGATATGCTCATTTGAGCAGCGACCATTTAAAGGCCCATGCAGAGAACTCGACAATGGACAGTGTAATGTGATTGAACTGGCCCATTTTTTGGTTTTTTAACGATAAACACCTCACAGATTGAGGTGTATTTTTGATAAAAACAAAGCAGCGAAAATTGTTATCCCGATTGTTATCCCGAAAACGCATTTCTCAGGTTTTCGGGATTCTTTAAGACTTTAACTGCTTGATTTAATTGGTCGGAACGACAGGATTTGAACCTGCGACCCCTTGTCCCCCAGACAAGTGCGCTACCAAGCTGCGCTACGCTCCGTAGAATAGATTATTGACCAAAAGGTCTTGTTACTTATTTCAGCAATTCCAGAATATCTTCCAACTCGCCGATCATCTGATGAATTAATTGCTTGCTGCGTAGCGTATCTTCTTTAGCGTTATCACTCACCAAATGGGCCTTAGCACCACCTATAGTGTAGCCTTGCTCGTAGAGTAAAGAACGAATCTGACGAATCAATAAAACATCATGACGCTGATAATACCGACGGTTGCCACGTCTTTTTACTGGGCTGAGCTCGGAAAATTCTTGCTCCCAGTAACGTAACACATGTGGTTTTACTGCGCATAAATCGCTGACTTCACCAATGGTGAAATAGCGCTTGGCCGGTATAACCGGCAATTCATTATTATTACTGGGCTCCAGCATACGCTTCCACTCGTGCTTTAAGTTTTTGACCTGTCCGGAAGGTGACTACACGACGCGGTGTGATGGGGATTTCCTCACCTGTCTTGGGGTTACGACCTGGACGACCGCTTTTATCGCGTAATTCAAACTTTCCAAAGCCTGAGATTTTAACCTGTTCTCCGCTTTGCAAAGCATTTTTAATTTCGTCGAAAAAAAGTTCAACTATTTCTTTTGCTTCACGTTTGTTTAAGCCTACTTCTTCAAACAAGCGCTCAGCGATATCTGCTTTTGTTAACGCCATAATAATACCTTTAGACCTTAATCCCTAAGTTTTGCATTGTGTTTGCTGGCTAAAATCTCTAAAACTTTGCTGAATATAGCATCAATTTCAGTATCTGTAAGCGTTTGTGTGTAATCTTGTAATATTAAACTTAAGGCCACACTTTTAAAACCATCGGCTACGCCAGGACCACAGTAGATATCGAACAGCTGCACATCACGAATTTTAGGCTCATGCGCTGATTGAATGGCTTCGATAATGGCAGCCGCTGAGACCGAGTCTTCCACCAACAAAGCCATATCACGGCGTACAGATGGGAATTTCGACAAAGGTTCAAACTTAGGCACCACGCGCCCTAGAACAGCCTCTTGCAGTAATTCAAACAAAAATACTGGCGCATCAAAACCGAGTTGTTTTTCCAAATTAGGATGCAACATCCCCAACCAGCCAATTGACTCGCCTTGAGCATTAGTGATTAAAGCCGTCTGACCGGGATGTAATGCGGGATGTTCGCCGGCAGTAAATTTAGCCTGAACACCACTTAAAGCTAGAAAAGCCTCCACATCGGCTTTGACGTCAAAGTAATCAACTGGACGAGATTTTTCCGCCCATTGTTCTGCATGGACCGAACCCAGAGCCAAACCTGCCAGCATTTTACTTTGTTCAGTGCTCTCACCCTGTTTAAGAAACCGTAAACCGGTTTCAAACAGTCGCACCCGTTGTTGCTGACGGTTGATATTATACAAGGCTGCATTGATCAATCCGCACCATAAACTGGTTCGCATAATGGCCAATTCGGAAGAAATTGGATTCTGAATCCGAATATATTCATCATTTGGCGCGATTAATTGCTGGATATTTTCATCCACAAAGCTATAAGTAATCGCTTCCTGATAGCCACGATCCACCAGACAATCTTGCAAACGCTCTAAAGGCAATAGAGCTTCAGGAGCTTTGCCTAAACTGGAGTATGCAAACCATATTGACGGGCTTTGCCTGCGACACGAATCGGCGTGAAAAAAGCGCACTCAAGGAAAATATCACGGGTTTGATCGGAAACCGCACTGTCTTTACCGCCCATTACGCCGGCCAATGCCAAGGCTTTGGACTGGTCCGCTATCACTAGGCTTTTATCGTCCAGTTCAATGGTCTGATCATTCAACAGCGTCAGACTTTCACCCTGACGACTGTAGCGAACCACGATATCGCCTTCCAGACTATCAGCATCAAAGGCATGTAATGGCTGACCCAATTCTAATAACACGTAATTGGTGACATCAACGACCGGCGACAAGCTACGAATCCCACTTCGACGCAGCTTTTCCTGCATCCATAATGGCGTAAGGGCGTCTGAACGAATCCCTTTGATAAGACGACCTAGATAAACCGGACAAGCATCACTGGCCTGCACATCAATGTTGAGGATTTGTTGATGCGTGACAGCAACCGGAGTAATCGCGAGTGGCGCAAACGCGCACTCATTGAGGACTGCGACCTCTCTTGCTACACCTTCTACAGACAGACAGTCAGCCCGATTGGGGGTTAGGCCTAGTTCAATGACATGATCATTCAGTTGTAAATAGTCACGAATATCAGTGCCAACCGGCGCATCAGCGGGCAATTCCATTAAGCCATCGGAATTTGCGGCTAAACCCAGTTCTTTTTCTGAGCACAACATGCCGAACGATAATTCGCCACGTAATTTAGATTCTTTGATGCGAAAATCACCCGGCAATACTGCACCGATCAGAGCCGCTGGAATTTTAAGCCCCGGACGCACATTACTGGCGCCACAGACAATTTGCAACGGTTCTGCAGTGCCGACATTAACCTGACAGACTCTCAATTTATCGGCATTCGGATGCTGAATCATTGATAAGACTTCAGCTACGACCACGCCATTAAACTGTCCGGCAACGGCTTCTACGGCATCCACTTCCAGACCTGCCATCGTCAACTGGGCAACCAAGGTATCGGTATCAACAGGTGGATTGACTCGCTCTCTTATCCAAGCTTCACTTACTTGCATGACTCACACCTGTTACTTAAACTGTTGCAAAAATTTAAGATCGTTCTCAAAGAACATTCTTAAATCATTAATGCCGTAGCGCAGCATGGCCAGACGCTCAACCCCCATACCAAAGGCAAAACCTGAGTAGTGTTGATGGTCAATATTCACTGATTTGAATACTTCAGGGTGAATCATGCCGCAACCCATTACTTCTAACCAGCCGGTATGACTGCAGACCCGACAACCTTCGCCATCACAAATTACGCATTCGATATCCACTTCCGCGGAAGGTTCGGTAAACGGGAAATAAGAAGGGCGGAAACGTACTTGTATGTCTTTTTCAAAGAACGCCCGCAAAAACTCAAACACCACGCCTTTTAAATCAGCGAAGCTGACGTTCTGATCAACCAGAAAGCCTTCTACCTGATGAAACATTGGGGTGTGAGTCAAATCAGAGTCACAACGATAAACACGACCCGGCGCAATCACTTTTAAAGGCGGTTGCTGTGATTCCATCACCCGAATTTGTACCGGAGAAGTATGGGTACGCAAAACGGTATGGGCATCAAAATAAAAGGTATCGTGCATGGCACGAGCCGGATGGTGTTCAGGGATGTTGAGAGCCCCAAAATTATGATAATCGTCCTCAATTTCAGGCCCTTCAACCACATCAAAACCCACACTGGCAAAAATCTTGGCAATACGGCGCAAAGTGATGGTTACAGGATGCAAACCAGCAGTGGTCTGACCACGCCCCGGCAGACTGACATCAATCCGTTCATTGGCTAAACGCGCATTGAGTTCGGCTGACTCCAGATCGGTCTTACGAGTCTCTAAAGCGGATTGAAAGCTATCTCGCGCAGTATTGATGACTTGACCAGCGGCTTTACGCTGCTCAGGCTCAAGACTGCCCAGTTCTTTCATTTGCAGGGTGAACAGACCTTTTTTGCCCAGGTAATGAACTCTTACCTGATCCAGCTGATTCAGATCGTTTGCATTTGCAAGCGCTTGTAATGCCTGCGTCAGAATTTCTTCGATACTAGCCGACACGACTCAGCTCACTCTATAGATGGGGGAAGGAAATAACCGGACGATTTTAGATTTTAGTTGCAGCCTCCCCCGTTACCGGAGGAGGTGAACAACTATGATACCCGAAGGTATCCGCAAATCCTGTTAAGGTTTGCTTCTGTTAGCAATAGCGATTTTAGCGATCTCGCCAAATGCTTCGATATCACGAACCGCTAAATCAGCCAGAACTTTACGGTCAATCGCAACATTAGCGTTGGTCAGACCATTAATCAGACGGCTGTAAGAAATTCCAAACAATCTGGCTGCCGCATTAATACGGACAATCCACAAAGCGCGAAATTGACGTTTTTTCTGTTTGCGATCGCGGTATGCATATTGACCGGCTTTGATAACCGCTTGTTTAGCAACGCGATAAACGCGACTACGGGCACCGTAGTAACCTTTCGCTAACTTTAAGATTTTTTTGTGTCTCGCTCTAGCGGTGACACCACGTTTTACTCTTGGCATGTTCTACACTCTCGTTAAAAAAACAAATCAGCTATAAGGCAGCATACGGGCTACCAATGGTGCATCTGAAGGATGCAGAATGGCAGTTTTACGCAGTTGTCTTTTACGCTTAGTGGTTTTTTTGGTCAGAATGTGACGTTTGTGCGATTGCTTGCATTTAAATCCGCCGGAGCCGATTTTCTTGAAGCGTTTGCCCGCACCGCTATGGCTTTTCAGTTTTGGCATTTGTTTTCTCCAATAAATAAAAAAAAGTCCCTGAGAAAAACCCGTTGAGGCAAAATGCATGGCCCCAATGAATTTATGGCGTTTTAAAACACCGTCTGTACCGCAATCCGGCGATACACCACTACTTTGTGAAAGTAGCCAAACTATTTTTTCTTTTTAGGTCCCATCACCATCACCATCTGACGGCCTTCTAGTTTTGGGAACTGTTCAACTGCAGCGTGCTCGTCCAGATCCTGTTCGATACGCTTCAATAAATCCATACCTAGTTCACGGTGCGTTAACTCACGACCCTTGAATCGGACGGTGATCTTGGTTTTATCACCTTCGTTGAGAAATTTGATCAGACTACGCAACTTAACCTGGTAATCACCTTCTTCGGTACCCGGTCTGAATTTGATTTCTTTAATTTGGATTTGCTTTTGCTTTTTCTTGGCGGCTTGCAGTTTTTTGTTTTGCTCAAACTGGAATTTACCAAAATCCATAATCTTGCAAACCGGAGGATCCGCATTCGGTGAAATTTCCACCAGATCCAGACTTGCATCATAGGCGAGCTGTAAAGCATCGTTAATTGAAACAACCCCGACTTGTTCACCTTCAGCGCCTATTACCCGTACCCGTCTAGCGGTGATTTCGGTATTTAAACGCGTTGCATCTTTTTTAGAGCTGATACCCTATCCTCCAAGATTATTATTATTTTCTATCGGCAATTTCGTGTTGGAGACGCTGAATCAAATCGCTGATGGATAGACTTCCGATATCTTCACCCTTCTGGGTACGAACTGCGACAGTTTGTGTTTCCATTTCTTTGTCGCCCGTAATCAGTTGATACGGCACACGCTGCATGGAATGCTCGCGAATTTTAAAGCCAATCTTCTCATTTCTCAAGTCAATTTTGACTCTAAGACCTTGTTTTTCAAGTTCTAGGCGTATCTGCTCCGCATATTCGGACTGCTTATCGGTGATATTCATGATCACAACTTGTACCGGAGCGAGCCATAACGGGAAATTTCCGGCGTGTTGTTCGATCAAAATACCAATAAAACGTTCGAGTGAACCCAAGATTGCCCGATGCAACATCACGGGTACATGACGTGCACTGTCTTCACCAATAAAGGCCGCACCTAAACGATCGGGCATAGAAAAATCAACCTGTATGGTGCCAAAAAGCGCCTTCACCCGGTTGTAACTGCCAGTCCAGACCTTTGTTATTCAGCGCAAGCTCCAGGGCATTTTCGGCTTTATCCCAAACCGAATCATCGCCGACCCGATTTTCGGGGCGAGTTGAAAGTTTGATCAACACCTCTTCGAAGCCAAAATCCTTATACACTTCGAACAATAAGTCGATAAACGTCGATACTTCCGACTGAATCTGATCTTCAGTACAAAAAATATGTGCGTCGTCCTGAACAAAGTTTCTGACCCGCATTAAACCGTGCAGGGTACCGGAAGGCTCGTTACGATGACAGGAACCAAATTCCGCCAAACGTACCGGCAGATCACGATAACTTTTTATACCTTGGTTATAGATTTGAATATGACAGGGACAGTTCATCGGCTTAACTGCATAATCGCGGCTTTCCGAATGCGTTGTAAAAATCATGTCACCAAACTTATCCCAGTGACCCGACTTCTCCCATAGGCTACGATCAACAATTTGCGGCGTTTTGACTTCGCTATAGCCATTGACCCGCAATTTTTGACGAATGTATTGTTCAACCTGCTGATAGATCGTCCAGCCTTTTTCATGCCAGAACACCATACCCGGTGCTTCTTCCTGAGCATGAAACAAATCTAGTGCTTTGCCAATTTTACGGTGATCGCGTTTCTCGGCCTCTTCTAATCTGTGCAGATAAGCCGCCAATTCTTTAGCATCGCCCCAGGCCGTACCATAAATACGTT
>RFQK01000087.1 GCA_009925045.1 Methylococcaceae bacterium | reverse complement strand
AGGCCACCCGCGTCAAGCGCAATGGCGCACGCGTTTTCCGCGGTACGATCGACACGACCCCGATGGATGACGGGATCAGTTCCCTTGCCCTCGAGGCGGTCTCTAAAGGCACAGCAAAGGGACGCAAGGTCTACAGCCGTTTCGTGATCGTGAATCACCCGGTATCGACCCCGGCTGACGGCATGATCGCGGTCACGCCAGACTTCGACAACTCGCAGCCGGTCAAGGCCCGCGTCTACTTCAAGTTCAACGCCGCGGCGCTTGCGGACGCGCAGAAGGCGCCGCTGACCCATGCTGAACTTGTGATCACTGGACCGAAGTCAGCGCGCTTGCGTTTTGATGACCCGGGGCTTGAGTCGATGTTTGGCTGGAGTCTTATGCCAGCAAAGCCGGCGGGGTAAAAATTCGTTTAAAGACTGGCATAAAGCTGGCGGTAATCGGGATGGAGTAAAAGCAATACATCGCCGCGGCTTCACCCGTACTCACGCCAAAAAACCATTGCGGGACAAACAGGGTAAATATCGCCATCACAAAATGATAGCTGGCTATGCGCCAGTTGTTTTTCCAGACAAAGCCACTGATTGCTAGTCCGAATAAGGAACCATGGGTGACGAGTAAGCCAAAGGCGCTGGGAATCGCGTAACCAATGTGATAAATGCCTTTAAATAAACAGCCGACTTTGTCGCCAATGAAATTGGCGTCAATCCCAAACAGCTGCCATTCGCGGGGCAGGAAGCTGAAAATGATAAAACTGCTACTCAATAAACTGCCTATGAAGAAGGCTTTTTGCAGGGCTTTTTTGTCGGTAGAGTAGGTGGCCAGAGCCGGCATAATGGCGAAAGCCTGTAAATCTATGTGATAAGTGGAAAGTTCGCTGAGCAGGGCATTGGTGCCGAAGCCGCATTGATCAGCGACTGGATAGGCAAAATATTGAATCAATTCCATTAACGAGAAGTGAAAAATGGCATAAGCGCGAGCTAGTCTGACCCATTGGTTTTCACTTTTATCCGCGTAGGTGATGGCTGAAGCAACAAAGCCTGCTACACCCAAACCGAGCGACATATTGGCACTAAAACACATAGTTTTTCCCTAGTAAAATTTAAAAATCCAAGTTTAAGTGGGGTATTTTATAATGAATTCCGCTTAGATGCAGGCTTAGGGCCAAGCCAAACGCCAGCCTGGACGGTCTTGCCAATGCCACACCTGCGTCGGTTGAATCCAAGCCGAAACCTTACAAACAATCAAAATAGCTAAACCAGTTTATAGCCCTTGCATTAATCGTTGCCCGTTGTGTTTTAACCATTGTCTTGCTTGCTGGTAATCGGGCAAATGCTGGGCGACCAGCTGCCAAAAAGCTGGAGAATGATTTTTATGGCGGATGTGGCAGAGTTCATGCACCACCACGTATTCCAGCGTTGCCGCAGGGGCGAGCATCAGTAGCCAATTCAGGTTGATGTCATTATGCGGTCCGCAACTGCCCCAGCGACTTCTTTGGGTTTTGATGCGGATGCTACGCGGCTGAAGGCCAAAACGAGGGGCGTGCTGATCGACGATTTCGCTGACCTGAAATTGAGCTTGTTGCTTAAACCATTTCTCGAGTGCCCCACGAATGGCCTGTTGGCGAGGCGCTCCGTGCAGGGTTTCAGGCAGATTAATCAACAATGTCGTCCTGTTGATGCCTTCTATACGCAAGCGTTTTCGCGGGTGTACGCCAAGCCGTATCACCAGTTCCTGATTCTGAAAAGGCAGGGTTACCCCATCGACATATTCTTCTGGCGCGAAACCTTGCACAGCGTTCTGGCTTTTAGCCTGAACTCTTTGCCGCGCCTGGCGTATCCAGTCTTGTTGGGCGAGCGCGAATTGATGAATCAGGCTTTCGGGCATGCGCATGGGGGCAACCAGTTCGACGCGATCGGCTTTAACGACGATGCGCAGACGTTTAGCCCGGGCACTGCGACGAATCAGGTATTCACTCGACATTGATCATATGGGTGGCCAGTTGTCCCAAAGCTTGTTTAACTTGGGCGCGTAGCGCCTGACTCATTTCGATTTCAGTGAGGGCGCGGTTCATACACATCATCCACTGGTCGCGTTCTGCCGGACCAATTTTGAAGGGTAGATGGCGATAGCGCAGCATAGGATGGCCGTATTCTTCGATAAATAGATTGGGTCCGCCTAGCCAGCCGGAGAGGAACTTGAATAATTTATCTTTGGCCCCATTCAGGTTTTCAGCGTGCATATCACGTATGCCTTGTGCTTCCGGGAGGATATCCATATAAAAATAGAAGCGATCAACCAAGCTGCGTAATGCTGGTTCACCCCCCATGAGTTGGTATGGTGTAGTTTCGGTCATGGCTTAAGCAGATTATTTTTGGGTAGAGTCCGGTATACTAGGCGAGTACAAAATCTTATGTCCAGGAGGATATTATATGCGTTTAAATACTGTTACCGTCCGTTCAGATTCACATACGCTGGCAACCAACAAAGTGGTCAGAAATACCTATCTATTGTTGGCGATGACTTTATTGTTCAGCGCAGCCACTGCCGGTGCTGCTATGGTCATGGATTTGCCACATCCGGGTATGGTCATTACCTTAGTGACTTATTTTGGTTTGCTGTTTTTAACGAATCGTTTTAGCAACAGTGCCTTGGGTTTGGTTTTTGTGTTTGCCCTGACCGGATTTATGGGCATGACCTTAGGGCCAATTCTGAATATGTACCTCAAAGTTTTCAGCAATGGCCATGAACTGATTATTATGGCCTTAGGCGGTACTGGCGTGACTTTCTTAGGATTGTCGTTCTATGCGCTGACTACGCGTAAAGACTTTAGCTTTTTGACTGCATTTTTAATGACAGGCATCTGGGTAGCTTTCTTTGCCGGATTGGCCGCTATTTTGTTTTCTTTGCCCGCATTATCACTGGGTGTTGCCGCAATGTTTATCGTGCTGATGTGCGGCATGATACTGTTGCAAACCAGCGAAATTATCAATGGCGGTGAAACCAACTATATTCTGGCGACGCTGTCTTTGTATGTATCAATCTTTAATCTGTTTACCAGCCTATTGCAATTACTGGGTGTGTTTGCAGGTGATGACTGATCACACCTTGCCCTAAACCTAATTAGCAAAACGGTGGTAGCCTGCTATCACCGTTTTTTTATCGCTTTTTTTTGATTGATTCTGATGAACGATTTTATTCCCGGACAACGCTGGATTAGTAACACCGAAACCGAACTCGGTTTGGGTATGATTCTGGAGCTTGAATTCAACCGCGTCACTGTTTTATACCTGGCCACTGGTGATCGCCGTGTCTATGCCAAAGACAATGCTCCCTTAACTCGGGTGCGGTTTAATGAAGGTGATGAAATTGAGTCGACGGAATTTATCAAAATCACGGTTGAGCATGTTCAGGAAAATCAGGGTTTATTAACCTATATTGGTTTGGATGAAGACGGACATCTTCAACAAATTGATGAAATGGAGCTGAACCACCATATTCAGTTTAATAAACCTCAGGATCGTTTATTTACCGGTCAGTTTGATCCGACCAGTTGGTATCAATTGCGCTACCAAACCTGGCAACGTCAACAACAGCATCAGCAATCGCCGGTGAAAGGCTTGCAAGGTGCCCGTGCTGCTTTGATTCCCCATCAGTTGTATATTGCTCATCAATCAGCTAACCGTCCAGCACCGCGTTTGATGCTGGCTGATGAGGTGGGTTTGGGTAAAACCATTGAGGCAGGGCTGATTATTCAGCATCGCTTAATCAATAATCTAAGTCGTCGGATTCTGATTCTGGTGCCAGACAGTTTATTACACCAATGGCTGGTGGAAATGCGGCGTCGCTTTAGTTTGCGCTTCAGTATTTTTGATGAAAGCCGTTGTGTGAGCAGTGAGGAAGAGAATCCGTTTTTGACCGAGCAATTGGTATTAGCCAGTCAAAAATTCTTTGCCGATTATCCGGATAGGCAACAACAAGCCGTTGATGCAGGTTGGGACTTGGTGGTTGTTGATGAAGCCCATCATCTGGAATGGTCAGAACAGGCCCCGAGTGCCGATTATCTGTTTGTTGAGCAATTGGCTTTTTCCAGTCCTGGTCTGATTCTGCTGACTGCTACACCCGAACAACTGGGTAAAGAAAGCCATTTTGCGCGTCTGCGGTTGCTGGATTCGGATCGTTTTTATGAATTTCAACAGTTTGTGGCCGATGAAAAGCAATTCGAACCCGTAGCCCATCTGGCTAGAGCCTTGATCAATGGCGATATTTTGGATGATGATCAGCTGGCTGGTTTAGAGGCTTTGTTAAAGAATGATAATGTTGAGAAACTGTTAGTCCAGGTCAATGATTTGGGCAGTTCTGCCCGTGATGAAATCATTAAACTGCTGTTAGATCATCACGGTACCGGACGCATTTTATTCCGCAATTCACGGCAAACCGTGCAAGGTTTCCCTGATCGTGAACGTCATGCCTATGCGCTGAACGCTGAAGAGTCAAAAGATTTAGCCAAAAGTCCTTATTTGCAGTGGCTGGTTGAAACTTTGAAAACCTTGGGCGATGAAAAGGCTTTACTCATCTGTAAGCGGGCTGAAACCGTGGTGAAGCTGGAGCAGCTTTTGCGTCAGCATATCGGCCATGCTGCCGCTATGTTTCATGAAGGGATGAGCATCATCGAACGCGATCGGGCTGCGGCTTTTTTTGCCGATGATGAGAGTCGGGCGCAAGTGTTGCTGTGCTCTGAAATCGGCAGTGAAGGGCGTAATTTTCAGTTTGTGCGCCATCTGATTTTGTTTGATCTGCCAGACAATCCCGATTTATTGCAACAACGCATTGGCCGTCTGGATCGTATCGGCCAAAAGCACGTGATCCAATTGCATATTCCGTATATCGAAAATAGTCGTCAGCATCGCTTATTCCGTTGGTATGACGAAGGTCTCAACGCCTTCCGGCATAATTGTGACGGAGCGGCTCAGGTAGTCAAAGCCTTGGGGGCACAATGGCCACAAATTCTAGATGAGACGGATGCCGATGCGTTTGCTGACTTGCTTGCGACGACCCGTCAACTGAATCAACAAGTGGCTGAAGAATTACACAAAGGAAGGGATTTATTGCTGGAATTGAATTCTTGTCGTCATGAACAGGCGGCGGAATTAGTCAGTCATATTCAGACTCAGGAAAACGATGGCAGTTTGTGGCCATTCATGGAGGCTATGTTTGACTGTTACGGTGTCGATGTGGAATATCATTCTCGTGACTGCCATATTCTCTGGCCCAGTGAGAATTTGCGCATCGCCCATTTTCCCATGCTTTCAGATGACGGTTTAACCGTCACCGTGAATCGTGATATTGCTTTGGCACGGGAAGACATGCAGTTTTTAAGCGCTGAACATCCTATGGTGTTGTCGGCCATGGATCTGGTTTTATCCAGTGAAACCGGTAATGCCGCTGTGAGTGTGGTTAAACATCAGCAACTTAAAGCGGGTCAGTTTTTACTGGAACTTTTGTTTGTTGTGGAATGCAGCGCGCCTGCTGAATTACAAATTGGCCGCTTTTTACCGCATACGCCTTTGCGTATTCTGATTGATCCCCAAGGAAAAAATCTCAGCACGCTGATTAGTCACGAGGCTTTGCAAGAGGTTGAGAATCCTTTTGATAAAGTACAGATTGCGCAGTTTTTAAATAGCCAGCGCGGTCTGATTCAGGCCTTGATTAAACAAGCTGAACAAGCGGCTCATCAGGAAATGCAAGCTGTTATCGCTTCAGCCGCCAAGCTGATGATTGGGGTGATGACGGCTGAAATCAAACGTATGGTCCGTTTGAAAAAAGTGAACCCCAGTATTAAGGATCACGAGATTGAGCAATTGAAAGAAATGACCATGCTAGCGCACGAAAGTATTCAGGAAGCTCAATTGCGTCTGGATGCAGTGCGATTCATTATTACTACTTAGGATTTACATGCACTTTTCTGATCTCGGCTTGTCCGCAGAATTACTCAACGCGGTCGCCGAACAAGGGTATCAAACACCCACCCCGATTCAAGCTCAAGCAATTCCAGAAATTTTAAACGGTCGTGACGTCATGGCCGGTGCCCAGACCGGCACTGGCAAAACGGCTGGATTTACTTTGCCTTTGTTGCATTTGCTACAGCAACAGCAAATTCCCCGCCGACCGCGTCCGGTGCGGGCTCTGATTCTGACGCCTACTCGAGAACTGTGTTTGCAAGTCTATGAAAGCGTGCAAAATTATGGTCGGCATTTACCGTTTTTTGCTGAAGCCATTTTTGGTGGGGTCAGTATTAAGCCGCAAATTCAAAAACTCGAACGCGGTACCGATATCGTGGTCGCTACACCGGGTCGTTTATTAGACTTGATGCAGCAGCAATGTGTGGATTTGAGCCAGGTTCAGTATTTTGTGCTGGATGAAGCGGATCGCATGCTGGATATGGGCTTTATTCGTGATATTCGTCGGGTCATGAAAGCATTGCCGCCACGTCGTCAGAATTTGTTTTTCTCTGCGACCTATGGCGCGGATATCGTGCAATTGGCCAGTGAAATCTTGAATAATCCCGTGGAAATTGCCGTTGCACGTCGAAATGCGGCTGCTGATACCGTCTCGCAGCTTATTTATCCGATTAAGCGTGAGAATAAACGTGAGTTATTATCATTTTTGATTGGTAATGGACATTGGAAGCAGGTGTTGGTGTTTGTACGAACCAAACACGGTGCTGATCGTCTGGTTAAACAATTAATGCATGACGGTGTGCGCAGTGCCGCCTTACATGGCGATAAGAGTCAGGGCGCTCGGGTCAAGGCTTTAGAACAGTTTAAACAAGGTGAGATTACC
>RFQK01000086.1 GCA_009925045.1 Methylococcaceae bacterium | reverse complement strand
CAAGCATGGCTCAATCTAAACACATCATTATCGTAGGTGCCGGTCCCGGTGGCCTGTGCGCTGGCATGTTACTCAGTCATCGCGGCTTTAAAGTCTCGGTCTATGACCAACACGATCGCGTCGGCGGTCGCAATCGTGCCATCAAAATCGGCGATTTTACATTTGATACCGGTCCCACCTTTCTACTCATGAAAGATGTATTAGATGAAATGTTCCGTTTATGTGATCGTCGCAGTGAAGATTACCTGCAATTTCAGGCTTTAAATCCAATGTATCGGCTGCAATACGATGATCGCTATCTGAATGTTTTTTCGGATCGCGAAAATATGAGCGCTGAGCTGGAACGGGTATTTGATGAAGGCAGTGCAGGCTATCTGCGTTTTATCGATAAGGAAAGACAACGTTTTAACAAACTCTATCCCTGCATTACCCGCGAGTACAGCTCTTGGCGCTCTTTACTATCGCTGGATTTATTAAAAGCCATCCCTTGGCTGGCTTTTCCCAAAAGCGTATTTGCCAATCTGGGCCAATATTTCCATCAGGAAAAAATGCGACTGGCGTTTTGCTTCCAGTCTAAGTATCTAGGCATGTCGCCTTGGGAGTGCCCGGCTTTATTCACTATGCTCTCCTATCTGGAACATGATTACGGCATCTATCATGTCAATGGCGGTCTGAATCAGATTGCAGAAGCGATGGCTAAAGTGATCAGGGAAAATGGCGGTGAGATACACACTGATACTAAAGTCGACTCATTATTAATTGAGAACCAAATCGTCAAAGGTATCCGCCTCGCCGACGGCAGTGAGGTTTTGAGCGATGAAGTGGTGATCAACGCCGATTTTGCGCACGCCATGACTCATCTGGTAAGTGACCAGCAGCTGAACAAATACAATAAACAATCGCTTAAAAAACGTGAGTATTCATGCTCCACCTTCATGTTGTATCTGGGCTTAGACAAGGTGTACGACTTACCTCATCACACCATTGCTTTTGCTAAGGATTATCGTGACAACATAGACAAGATTTTTCACAACAAAGGTCTGAGTGCGGATGTATCCTTTTACGTCCACAATCCTTCAGTCAAGGATGCTAGCCTGGCCCCCGCTGGAAAATCCGCCCTCTATGTTTTAGTCCCGATGCCGAATAATGATGCCGGTCTGGATTGGGACGAACATTGCCAGTCAGTACGCGAAAGGGTTTTGGATACACTGGGAGAACGTCTGGGGCTGACTGATCTGCGTGAGCATATCGAGTGTGAAAAAATAATTACCCCGCAAGACTGGGAAACCCAGGAAAGCGTGTTTAAAGGCGCCACTTTCAGTCTGGCACATAAGTTCAGCCAGATGCTGTACTGGCGCCCACATAATCAATTCGAGGAACTGGAAAATTGTTATTTGGTGGGCGGCGGAACCCATCCGGGTAGCGGTTTACCGACTATTTACGAGTCGGCGCGCATTTCTTCCAACCTGATTAGTCGCAAGTACCGGATCAATTTTACCGATTTGCCGCAAAATACCTGGCTGAAAAAAGCCGGAGTCTGATAGATGGCACAATTGCAGGCTTTTTCAGCGTTTGATCGCAGTCCTTTGGGACACTATGAGATCACCTCGCCTGAACAAATCCTGCAAAGCCTGCAAGATTCACGCTTGGCTGCCCGACAATGGCAGCAGTTGAGCGTTAAGCAACGTCTAAAAAAACTGGCCAAACTCAATCAGTTGTTGATAGAACAAGCTGACAGCATTTGCCAGTTACTCACTCACTGTTCCGGCAAAGTTGCCACAGAGGCCTTATTGGCCGAACTGATTCCAGTTCTGGATCTAAATCGTTATTATCAACAGCATGCACCGGCCATCTTAAAAAACCGACCCATCGCATGTTCGCCGTTTACGCATCCCTTTGCCACAGCCGAAATCAGCCGCCAAGGCCATGGTGTGGTGGCAATTATTACACCTTGGAATTATCCGCTACAGTTAACGCTGTCACCCTTATTAACTGCCTTGGTGGCCGGTAATAGTGTCATCTTTAAAGTATCAGAACTCAGTTTACCGGTCGCCGATTTAATTCTGGCGTTATGCCAGCAACTGGAACTGCCCAAAGATTTAGTGCAAGCAGTGATTGGTGATGGCGAGACAGGACAGCAATTGATTGCCGCAGGCCCTGATCTGGTGTTTTTTACCGGCAGTCTGGAAACCGGACGGGCAGTCATGCAAACCGCAGCTCAACACCCCATTCCGGTGATTCTGGAACTGGGCGGCAAAGACGCTATGCTGATTCTCGCCGATGCCAATCTGGAACGAGCCAGCCATGCAGCACTCTATGGTGCGTTCAGCAACAGTGGTCAGGTCTGCATGAGCCTGGAACGGATTTACGTCGACAGACGCTGCCATGATGTTTTTCTGCAAGCCTTAGTGGATAAATTAGCTACACTGCAAGCTGCATCAGGATTGGCCGGTGACTACGGTCCTTTGTGCACTGAAGCACAGTTTATCCGGCTGCAACGTCAATATGAGGATGCGATTGCCCAAGGTGCAATGGCTTCTGGCCCTTTGATTCGAACCGGCAATTTCATTCAACCTGTGGTGTTATGGAATGTCACCCCCCAAATGCGGATCATGCAAGAAGAAAGCTTTGGGCCGATTGTAGCGGTCATGGCATTTGACGATACTCAACAGGCGGTCGATCTGATTAATGATTGCCAATATGGCCTAAATGGCAGTATTTTTAGTCAAAATATTGGATTAGCCAATGCGTTAGCCAGACAACTCGAATTGGGCAACTGGGCGATTAATGATGTGATCAAAAATGCCGGTCATGCTGGCTTGCCTTTTGGCGGCGTCAAACACAGCGGCTTTGGCCGTTATCGCGGCGCGGAAGGTTTACGTCAATTTAGTCGCACTGTGTCAGGTCTGAGCAATCATAGCTCACTGGCTCAAGAACCGAATTGGTTCCCTTACCATAGCGAACGTTATGCTTTATTCAAAGCTCACATCGATTTTGTTTATGGCCCCGGCCATTTTCTGCTGCGTGTGTGTCGGCACTGGCGCACCCTGATAAGTTTTCGCGACTATGCCAAACCTGATCTGCAACAGATCTGGCACAATTTAATTCAATCTCTACCCTGGAAGCAGGATTACTGATATGCAAAAACCCCATGTAGTTGTCATTGGCGCCGGTCTGGGCGGCTTATCCGCTGCCATATCCTTGGCTTCTGAAGGTTTCAGTGTCGAACTGATCGAAAAGAACGACAAAGTGGGCGGCAAGCTCAATATCGTCACACAAGACGGCTTCACTTTTGATCTGGGCCCCTCGATTCTGACCATGCCACATATCTTTGCGGCCTTGTTTGAGCGAGTCGGCAAACGTATGGAAGATTACGTCAAGATCCAGACCGTCACCCCCCATTGGCGTAACTTTTTTGAAGATGGCACCGTGGTTGATCTGACCCCAGATCCTGAAGAACAACGTCGCGAATTCGACAAACTCAGTCCGACTGCCTATGAGGAATATTGGCGTTTTATGGCCTATGCCAAACAAATTTCCGATGACGTGGAACGGGGCTATTTCGCTCAAGGTTTGGACAGTTTCTGGGAACTGATTAAGTTTTATGGCGTCACAGACAGCCTGTTGAAATTCGATGTCTTTCGCAGCATGGATCAAGGTGTACGCCGTTTCATCAAAGATTCTCGCTTAGTCGACATCCTCAACTACTTCATCAAATATGTAGGGGCATCGCCCTACGATGCACCGGCACTGATGAACCTATTGCCGCATATTCAGCATGAGTACGGGCTGTGGTATGTCAAAGGTGGCATGTATGGCATTGCCGAAGCCCTGGAAAAACTGGCTTTGGAATTGGGTGTGAGGATTCGTCTGAATGCCGAAGTGGTGGCAATTGATCACCAACAAGGTAAAGCCACCGCAGTGCGTCTGGCCGATGGCAGCCTTCTGCCTGCCGGAATTATCGTTTCCAATATGGAAGTGATTCCTGCTATGCAACGCTTATTAAAAAGTCCGGCCAGTGCTTTGAAAAAAATGCAGCGTTTTGAACCTAGCTGTTCCGGACTGGTCTTGCATCTGGGCGTTAACCGCCGCTATCCTCAGTTGGCTCATCATAATTTCTTTTATTCCGCCCATCCTCAACATCACTTTAATGCTGTGTTCCATGAGCATCAATTATCCGATGATCCGACCATATATCTGGTCGCGCCTGTGAATAGTGATCCCAGTCAGGCACCGGAAGGTTGTGACATCATCAAGGTTTTGCCACACATCCCCCACCTGGATCCAGCCAAGCCATTGACTGCGGAAGATTATCTAGCACTGCGAGAACGGGTTCTGGACAAACTGGAGCGCATGGGACTCACGGATTTGCGCCAACATATCGTCACCGAAGATTACTGGACGCCTCTGGATATTGAGCGTCGCTACTACTCGAACCAGGGGTCTATCTATGGTGTAGTAGCCGACCGTAAAAAGAATCTTGGCTTTAAAGCCCCCCAAAGAAGCCAGGAACTGAATAATCTCTATTTTGTCGGCGGCAGCGTCAATCCGGGCGGTGGAATGCCGATGGTAACTTTGTCCGGCCAATTAGTACGTGACAAGATTCTGGCCGATTTAGCCAAGCAATGATTAGTGCAGCGCCTCTTTAACGCTTAAACGCATGGCATGACGCGCCGGCCAATAAGAGGCTATTAAGGCCAACACCATCAAGATTAGCAGCCAGGCGCCAGCCGCTTGGCTGGCAAAACAGTAATCCAATTGCAATGACAACATAATTCGCCCCAACTCGGCAGACAAAGGTTCAGCCAGCCACCAGGCAAGCGGCACCGTCAAGATCCAAGCCATTAATGCATGCCACAAGCCTTCGAGCATTACCAATTGTAATAAGGTACGACTCGAAGCACCGATGGCTCTTAACACCCCTAACTCGCGTTGACGTTGCAACACGCCTATCCCCAACGCACCTGACAAACCAATTCCGCCCACGGCCACCACCATGGATGCCAGTCCCATCAGAGTGCCTATCACAGAACGAAACTGATTACGGGCAAACTGCCTCTGCTGGAGACGCGATTGTGTTGTATAAGCATCAAGGCTAATACCCTGAGCCTCAAACTCTGCGCCAAGTTTTCGCAGATATTCCGTTTCTTGTTCCTCACTGTTAATGTCGGCCTTGATCAGGGCATAACTTGCGAGTCCTGAACGATTGCTCAAGGCTTGAACGGTCTCCAAAGGCGCATATAAAGGCTCTACCGCAAAATTATTGCCCGCCAACCAACGGTAGACACCAATAATTTGCCAACTGGAAAGCTTAGAGCCCAGGCTTAAATCCAAACTATCACCGGGTTTTAAGTGATTCAGTCTGGCTGTATCCGCACTAATCACCAGACTCTTCTGACCAATATCGGCAGCACTCAACCAGCGACCCTGTTCAAGATAAGGCTGGTATAACTGGCCGTTGACGGGTACAGCCAGCATTTGCAAGCCTAAACTGCCTTTTTGTTGTAAGGCTTGGCCTTGATACGCAGCCAACACAGGCCAACGCTGCCAAAGTTCAAGCTGGCCGCTGGCGACAGACACAGCACTGTGTTTCTCAATATCGACTTGTGACTGATCGCGGTTAAAGCCCAGTCTTACCGAATACGCGGTTCGCGCTAATTCATTGTCCAAGGTCAGATTGAGGGAATTAATCAAACTCATCAAAACCAGAAACATAAGACCGGCAATGATTAACACCAGTTGCGTTAACAGCAAGCGTGTCTTGCGTCTGAACAAATTCCCCAATGCCGCTGCATAGACAGTGGGTAAAAATCGAGCACCTATGCACTCAATCAACCTGTCCCATCGGTGACTGCCAAAATCACTGCCCAGACCATAACTGGCCAATGCTTCCCTAACACTCATCCCTGCCCCACGCCATATCGGCCAGACTGCAGCGACTAGGGGTACAAAAATTCCACCCAGCAACATAATTACTAGAGCCTGAGGCGAATAACTCCATCCCTGGCAGGCGATATTGAATAAGCCTAAGAGCTGACAGGCACTCCAGTTGGCGGCATAAATACTTGGTAATAGGACTATGGCAATCGCTAACAAAGCCATCATCATGACCTCGAGGATATAGAGCTTGCTGATGGTGATGAATGAAGCGCCCAAAGCCTTCATCACTCCGATTTGTTCAGCTTGCTGACTAATATGCGCACTGACTGTATTGGCAATTAATACGGAAGCCAATAACAATGAAACCAATGCCATCCATTGCAAAACCTGATCGATACCGGCAATAAACGGTCGCCCCCAATGCTGTTCAGGATCTTGTAATAAGGTGACATTGACATCGATGGCTTGTGTGGCCAACCAGGTTTTAATGGCTTGGGCGCACTGGCGAATCTGCACGGCATCCAGACTTTGGGTCTGAAGCAATAATTGCCTGAAACTCTGATCATTTAGGCCAAAAACCCTGGCTTGCGAAACATCCGCAAAAAAGTGCGCCTGTCCCCCAAAGCGAGGCGGCTTAACAAAAGGATGACGCACCACCCCGCTGATCAGGAACGGTTTTATCCCGTTTTCGTCACTTAGTTGCACCGTGTCACCGGCTTTTAGACCGGTCACTTGAGCGGTAAGATTTTCAATCGCAACTTCCCCTTCTAGCGGCCAATGTCCGCTTACCAGGGTACTCAGATCATAACGCTGCAATTCAGGCGCAGCTCTAAGCATCAGCGTCGCAATTTGCCAGTTTTGACTTGCTTCGGCACGAAAGCGCAGACTCAAGGGGGTGAGAGTATCGACACCCGCTACCCCATCGATAGCTTGTAAACGCTTAATTAAAGCAAGATCCGCC
>RFQK01000085.1 GCA_009925045.1 Methylococcaceae bacterium | reverse complement strand
TAAGCGCGAGGCCTTAGCAGAATGTCGCTGTTCGATGGTATTGTTGCTTATGACTTGCTGATCGATGAAATACCCACCGCTTCGCGAATGCGCCGAATAAACGGTATGCTTATCTCGCGGGCTTTTTCAGCGCCTTCGCGCAGTTGTTGTTCAATGTGTTCAGGAGATTCCAGCAAGGCTTCGTAACGTTCTCTGGCTGGGGTGAGTTCGTCATTGATTTTTTCAAACAAGACTTGCTTCATTTCGCCCCAGCCTATGCCTTCTGCATAACGTTGGCGAATCGCATCCACTTCCTGTGGGCTGGCAAATGCCTGATAGATGCCAAACAGCGTGCAGCCTTCAGTCTCTTTAGGTTCACCGGGCTCCAGCGAATTGGTTTTGATCTTATTGATCAGTTTGCGGAGTTTTTTCTCGGATTCAAATAAGGGAATCGTGTTGTTATAGCTTTTACTCATTTTGCGGCCATCAAGACCGAGCAAGGTGGCGGCATTGTCATCAAGAACGGCTTCAGGCAGCACAAAATGTTCGCCATAGACATGGTTAAAGCGGCTGGCAATATCACGGGCCATTTCAATGTGTTGGATCTGATCTTTACCCACTGGAACTTTATTGGCATTAAACATCAAAATATCGGCGGCCATCAGAATCGGGTAGCTGAACAAACCCATGGTTATGCCCTTGTCAGCATCACTCCCTTCAGTTTCCTCATTTTCGGCAACAGCCGCTTTATAGGCATGGGCACGGTTCATGAGGCCTTTGGCCGTAGAGCAGGTTAAAATCCAGCTGAGTTCTAATATTTCCGGAACATCTGATTGGCGATAAAACACGGCGTTAGACGTATCCAATCCTAGAGCCAACCAAGATGCAGCAATTTCCAGGCTGGATTGTTTAACCCGATCAGGTTCCGTGCATTTTATTAAGGCGTGATAATCAGCCAAAAAATAAAATGGCCGGCTGTTTTCATCTTTGCTGGCGTTAATGGCAGGACGAATAGCACCTGCATAATTGCCTAAATGTGGGGTACCTGTGGTGGTAATGCCCGTAAGAACGATCGATTTTTCCATGTGTTGCTCTTTGATCCGAATGCAGACTAATTTGCCCATTTTACCCTATACCGACCTAATAATGAGCTAATCCTTAATTAAGCAGACTTTCTCCGGATAAAACTGCTAAAATTGAGGCCTTTTTGAACCTCCCTCTATTGTCATCCGCTAAATAGGGCGCAAAAAGTACATGACAAAATTTATCTTTATTACCGGCGGTGTTGTTTCCTCATTAGGGAAAGGCATTGCGGCTTCCTCTCTGGCAGCGATTCTGGAAGATCGAGGCCTAAAAGTCACCATCACTAAGCTCGATCCCTACATAAACGTTGATCCAGGTACCATGAGTCCCTTTCAGCACGGTGAGGTTTTTGTCACCGAAGACGGTGCGGAAACAGATCTGGATTTAGGGCACTATGAACGCTTCCTGAAAAACACCATGACCAAGAAGAATAACTTCACCACTGGTCAGGTCTATGAACAGGTA
This sequence comes from Methylococcaceae bacterium, assembly GCA_009925045.1. GTDB lineage: Bacteria > Pseudomonadota > Gammaproteobacteria > Methylococcales > Methylomonadaceae > Methylomonas. Next base: position 5,314 of record RFQK01000085.1, on the reverse strand, counting down.
TTGCGGAATGAGCGTAAAGGTGAATATCTGGGCGCTACCGTGCAAGTTATTCCGCATATCACCGATGAAATCAAACGCAGAGTGTTTGCGAGTGCAGAAGGGCACGATGTAGCGCTGATTGAGGTTGGTGGGACTGTTGGTGATATTGAGTCATTGCCGTTTCTGGAAACGATACGGCAGATGGGTGTTGAGTTAGGGCGTGATCGGGCATTGTTTATTCATCTGACGCTGGTGCCTTACATCAAATCAGCGGGTGAACTGAAAACCAAGCCAACTCAGCACTCTGTTAAAGAATTAAGAACGATTGGTATTCAGCCAGACATTTTGATTTGTCGTTCTGAACAACCGATTCCAGCGAGTGACAGACGTAAGATCGCTTTATTTACCAATGTGCCTGAGAAAGCAGTGATATCGGCTATTGATGCCGATACCATTTACAGGATTCCACTGTTGCTGCGTGAGCAAGGGCTCGATGACATTGTCGTTGATCAATTGCGTCTCGACGTTCCGCCTGCAGATCTCAGTGAATGGGAAAAAGTGGTTGAGGGCTTAACTCACCCCACAGATGTCGTAAAAATCGCCATTGTAGGCAAATATGTTGATCACACTGACGCGTATAAATCGCTCAATGAAGCATTAATTCATGCCGGTATTCATACCCGTCATAAAGTGACTATCAAATACATCGACTCCGAAACTATCGAAGCCGAGGGTACCAATGAACTGCGGGATGTGGATGCCATTCTGGTTCCCGGTGGTTTTGGTGAGCGGGGTGTAGAGGGGAAAATCTCGACAGTACGTTTTGCTCGTGAAAATAAAATTCCTTACCTCGGTATTTGTTTGGGTATGCAGTCTGCTGTGATTGAGTTTGCCCGCGATGTGGTTGGTCTCGAAGGTGCTCACAGTACAGAGTTTTTACCGAAATCACCTCATCCTGTGATTGGCTTAATTACCGAATGGATGGATGAAGAAGGTACGATCAATTTACGTGATGAAGATTCTGATTTGGGCGGTACCATGCGTCTGGGTGCTCAGAAATGTCAGCTGAAAGCCGATTCATTAGCCTTTGCACTCTATCAAAAAGATGTCATCACTGAACGCCATCGTCATCGCTATGAATTTAATAATCAATATTTAAAGCAACTTGAAAAAGCCGGTATGCGCTTTTCTGGTAAATCCCTGGATGGTCGGCTGGTCGAGATTGTTGAACTGCCTGATCACCCATGGTTCCTGGCTTGCCAGTTCCATCCGGAGTTTACTTCAACCCCTCGTAATTCGCCGGAACTTGCGTTATTGAAAGCGAACAAATGACTTTGGATGTAGCGGGTCGGTTGAAAGAAATCACCGATGAACTCAACATCAATTTTATTTACAAGTCTTCTTTCGATAAAGCCAATCGTTCCTCACTGGGTAGTTTTCGCGGTCCTGGTCTGGAAAAAGGCCTGCAAATTCTGGAAACCGTCAAACAACAACTGAATGTGCCGGTTTTAACCGATGTTCATGAAGATACACCTCTGGCTGAAGTTGCTTCAGTCGTCGATGTTTTACAGACTCCAGCATTTTTGTGCCGTCAGACCAATTTTATTCAAAGCGTTGCTGCTTTGGGCAAACCGGTTAACATCAAAAAAGGTCAATTTTTAGCGCCTTGGGATATGGCCAATGTCGCCAACAAAGCCAAAGCGACCGGTAATGAGCAAATCATGGTTTGCGAGCGTGGGGTCTCGTTTGGTTATAATAACCTTGTTTCAGATATGCGATCTCTTGCCGTGATGCGTGATACTGGCTGTCCTGTGGTGTTTGATGCCACGCATTCAGTGCAGTTACCGGGTGGTCAGGGCAATTGTTCTGGTGGACAGCGTGAATTTGTGCCGGTTTTATCAAGAGCAGCGGTCTCTGTCGGTATTGCTGGTCTGTTCATGGAAACCCACCCCAGACCTGAAGAAGCATTAAGCGATGGCCCTAATTCTTGGCCTTTGCACAGAATGAAAGAATTATTAGAAGTTTTAAAAACCCTCGATAAGGCTGTTAAATCCAGTCCTTTGATTGAAACCACACTATAAAAATAGGCAAGCGAATGGCAAGAATAGTTGATGTTAAAGCAAGAGAAATTTTGGATTCACGTGGCAACCCAAGTGTTGAAGCGGAAGTCTATTTGTCTTCAGGTGTTGTCGGTAGCGCAATGGTACCTTCCGGTGCCTCAACCGGTGAGCGTGAAGCTATCGAACTGCGTGACGGTGACAAATCCCGTTACCTCGGTAAAGGTGTGTTGACTGCGGTTAACAACGTTAACACCGAAATCCGTGATGCAGTTATTGGTATGGATGCCAATAATCAGGAAGCGCTGGATCAAAAAATGATTGATCTGGATGGCACTAATGCAAAAAGCCGTTTGGGCGCCAATGCTATTCTGGGTGTATCACTGGCTGCTGCCCGTGCTGCTGCTGCAGAAGCGGATAAACCGGTTTATCAATTCCTGAACACCACCGGTGAATTTATTTTGCCTGTTCCTATGATGAACATCATCAATGGCGGTTCACACGCTGATAACAGTGTTGATTTGCAAGAATTCATGATTTTGCCAGTGGGCGCACCGACTTTCCGTGAAGCGATTCGTTACGGTGCGGAAGTTTTCCATAACCTGGCCAAAGTATTAAAAGGTCGTGGCTTGGCTACAACGGTTGGTGATGAAGGTGGTTTTGCACCGAATCTGCGTTCTAACGAAGAAGCAATCGAAGTGATTCTGGAAGCGATTGATAAAGCCGGTTATACAGCGGGTAAAGACATTTATCTGGGTATGGACGCCGCGGCTTCTGAATATTTCCATGATGACAAATATGTTTTGTCTGCTGAAAACCGCAGCTTCACTTCTGCTGAAATGGTTGATTTTCTGTCAGTATGGGTTGATAAATACCCAATTATCTCTATCGAAGACGGTCTGGACGAAAACGACTGGGCTGGCTGGAAATTGCTGACTGAAAAATTGGGTAACAAAATCCAGTTGGTAGGTGATGATTTATTCGTAACCAACCCCGCTATCCTGAAAGAAGGTATCGATAAAGGGATTGCGAATTCGATTCTGATCAAAGTAAACCAAATTGGTACTTTGACTGAAACTTTAGCGGCGATTAACTTGGCTAAAGCGTCTGGTTATAGCTCTATCGTTTCACATCGTTCAGGTGAAACCGAAGATACGACGATTGCTGATTTGGTCGTTGCGACCGGCACTGGACAAATCAAAACTGGTTCTTTGAGCCGTTCAGACCGTGTTGCTAAATATAACCGTCTGATGAAAATCGAAGATGAATTAGGTAGCAAAGCGCGTTATGCAGGTCGTAGCGCATTCAGAATGCTGCCTTAATCTTAATTGATGCTCTGTCCCGGGCCGGATGATTCTGGCCCGGAATGAACGGGAGACTCGCCATTAGAATTCTGGTTATCGTCATCATTCTGCTGATTGCTCACTTCCAGTACCGTTTATGGTTGGGCGATGCTAGTCTGTCGCAAATTATTGAGTTTCGTGATCGTCTCGAAGCCTTAAGCAAAGACGCCCAAGAAAAGAAAGATCGTAACGCCGGTCTTTATGCTGAAGTAGTCGATCTGCGTAAAGGTCTGGAAACCATAGAAGAGCGTGCCCGTTATGACTTGGGCATGATCAAAGAAAACGAAACCTTCTTTCAAGTCTTAGAAACCCATGACTAACTCCAATTCCTGCTGGGCCGTTGTGCCTGCAGCCGGTGTCGGTAAGCGTATGCAGGCCGATCGTCCTAAACAGTATTTGCCTCTGCTTGGTCAAACAGTCATTGAACATACCTTGCAACGCTTGTTAGGTTCAGGGGCTTTTCAGGCTGTGTCGGTTGCGATTTCGGTCGAAGATCCCTATTGGCCCGAATTACCCATTTCACAAAATCCCGCGGTGATCACTGCGCCGGGCGGAAAAGAGCGTGCCGACTCAGTGTTATCGGCCCTAAAAGCTCTGGAAGGCAAAGCGCATGAGGATGACTGGGTTTTAGTGCATGATGCTGCGCGTCCTTGCATCACTTCGGGTGACATTCAGCGTTTAATTGCCAGTCTCGCACAGCATCCTGTTGGCGGTATTCTGGCTTTGTCATCTCACGATACCTTAAAGCAAGTAGAGGGCGATCAGATTGTTGCTACCATCAACCGCCAACAGATCTGGCGGGCCTTGACGCCGCAAATGTTTCGATACGGTATGTTACGTCAAGCATTACAAAATACTGAAGGCAATCCGGCTGTAACCGATGAAGCCAGTGCTCTGGAGCTTTTGGGTTTTAGGCCCAGTATTGTGGAAGGTCGTCCTGACAATATCAAAATCACTCGGCCGGAAGATTTGGAATTAGCCGCTTTTTATATGGAGCAACAAGCATGATACGTGTGGGTCAAGGTTATGATGTACACCGTTTTAATGACGGCGATCATATTATCCTCGGTGGTGTGACTATTCCTTATGAAAAAGGTCTGGAAGCGCATTCAGACGGTGATGTGGTGCTGCATGCTTTGGCGGATGCCATTTTAGGGGCAGCAGCCTTAGGTGATATCGGTAAACACTTTCCGGATACTGATCCCGAGTTTAAAGGCGCCGATAGCCGAGTGTTGTTACGTCATGTCTATACCATCGTGCAGGAAAAAGGCTATTCGCTTATCAATGCCGATGTGACTATTATTGCTCAGGCACCTAAAATGTTGCCACATGTGCCAGCTATGCGGGCTAATATCGCCGCCGATCTTTTAGTGGATATTGATTGTATTAATGTCAAAGCCACTACCACCGAAAAACTGGGCTTTGAAGGTCGCAAAGAAGGCATTGCGGTTCAGGCAGTTGTGCTGATCGAAAAATAGTGCAATTCCCATCGGTTCAGTCGCTGGCTTTTGCCTATGGTGGGCCTGGCGCCCAAGGGCAGTTCAAATTGCAAACCGACGATTTTATCGTCGAAGAATTTTTGCCTTTCCAGCCAGAAGGGCAGGGCGAACATAGTTTTCTTTATATTGAAAAATGTCATGAAAACACCGAATACGTCGCCAGAGTGTTGGCGCGTCATGCCGGTGTCAGACAGCGTGATATTGGTTTCGCCGGACTCAAGGACCGACATGGCCGCACGCGGCAGTGGTTTAGTGTCTGGTTACCTGGCAAACCTGATCCTGACTGGCAAGCTCTGAATTCCGAACAATTGCAGATTCTTAGTGTTACGCGTCATCCCCGCAAACTGAAACGCGGGGTGTTGGCGGGTAACCGCTTCCAAATTCGTATTCGTCATTGGCAGGGCGATGTTGATCAAACCCATCAGCAACTAAAACT
>RFQK01000084.1 GCA_009925045.1 Methylococcaceae bacterium | reverse complement strand
CATTAAATGCCACACCGTCTGGCAATTACCCGGTGATGTTCCGGTGATTTCCTGGTGGAGTGAAGACGGTCAGCAACACGAACAACGTCTGCCTGCCAGTAACCATTTTGAACTGGAAGTCGCGCATTTTAGTGATGCAGTTCTGAAGGGTCAGCCGGTTGCCTTATCGCTGAATGATGCCAGGGATAATTGCCAGATTATTAATGCAGCTTTGCAATCTGCCAGAGAAGGCAAACGCATCATAATTTGATAGCTTGGTTACTGCCAATCAGCCACCGGCGCCGCAAAAGCGTCGCCGACTAAGGTTTCAATATTACTGCCGGTCAAAGCACGCAGGAAATCTAATAAATCCTGTTTTTCTGCAGCAGTTAAATGCAAAGGTTTTATCATGGGCGAGAGATTTTCATTCGCCACGCCGCCCTGATCATAAAAATCCAGGACTGCAGGTAAATCCGCTAAGGAACCATCATGCATATAGGGCGCCGTGAGAGCGATATTTCTGAGACTAGGGGTTTTGTACGCCCAACGATCTGCTGGTTGCTGAGTGACTTCATAATAGCCCAGATCATGTCTCTGCAGCGGCGCCACCGAGCTTAGGGTTTTTCTGTCGACACTAATATTCACACCCGGCGCCACGGTAATAAGCTGTTGCCCACTCTCACGCAACATACTGGCCGCATAGCCAATGCCGGTGTTGTGACGCTTCTGATCAGTCAATAAAGCCGTCTCAGATCCTATTGTATGGCATTGCTGACAACCGGCTTTGCCATTGAATAGACTCAAGCCGCGCTGTGCAGATTCGGACATCGCCTCAGGCTGGTGTCCGTATGACCAGCGATCAAATGCCGAATCCGCAGAATTAAGACTGCGCTGATAACTGGCCAGAGCCTGGCCGATGTTCAGCATATTCGCGTCTTGTTGAAAGACTTTCCGAAAACGCTGACGATAATCCACAAGCGCATTAATCTTATCGACCACGACTGCAATCGATGGATTGGCCATTTCATTAGCAGCCAGCAAAGGGCCCCAAACCTGTTGCTCCAGCGAATTTTCACGCCCATCATGAAACAATAATTTGGCATAGCCGACATTATATAAACTCGGACTATTACGCCGAACGCTGCGACCTTCCACGCCTACGGCAGTGGCCATTTCATGACTAGTAAAGCCTTGCTCGGGAATATGACACATCGCGCATGAGAAGGTGCCATTTAAAGACAAGCGCCGGTCATAAAACAAACGACGACCTAATTCGATTTTTTCGGGTGTGACAGGGTTGTCCACCGGCACAGCTAATTTTGGCAAACCCAAGGGGGGTTGGCGAACCAGATCCATAAGGGGGGCTTTTTTGCCTTGTCGTTGAGACAAAGCCAATGAATGAGTCTGGTAATCGGCTTGCTGATAACGGTCTTTGTTATCACCTTCACGCCAATAGACTTCGGAACTGCCTGTGATCACGGGTGCCATAGGCTGCAGCTTTTCATCTAGTAGCTTTCGCACATCAGCCAGAATTAGTTCTAGCTTTAAAAAATCAACACTGTAAATATTGCGTATCTGCAAATTGCGATCAATCAGATACACCCGCAACAGATGAGAAAAACCACCGGTAAAACGGCCTGACTCATCATAGATTTTCTGGATATTTTGCGGATAGCCGTCCAGTAAAGGCTGCAAGGCTTGCTCAGAAGCGGCGGTGAGGAACTGCCAATCTAAGCCTCCTTCATTCATGCCTAGCCCATACTGACGCATTTTTTCAGGGGTATCCTGAAGCGGATTAAAGCTGATCGTGAGCAGGCGCAGGTTTTCGGCTAAAACCGCTTGCTGCCGCAACTGCCTGGATATCTTATGTAAAACCTGAGTCGCCAAAGGGCAGCCATTCACATCGTTACAACTGGAATAGATAAAACTCAGCAACACCAATTTATCTCCCATCAACCGGTGTAATGATTCCGAGGTGTTATCGACGGTTAAAAGCTGAGCGTCGGCAGCTTTAGCAATCGGAGGCAAGCTGCTGGCATAGCTATGAGCACCCCAGAATAGTGCCAGGAAAAACGACGCCCACCAAACTGTCTCGCGCAACATGCCAGCAACAATCGCTGATTTAAACCCGCCAGTCACCTGACTTCCCGCCACTTTTCTCCAGCACTCTCACACCACCGATGACCATGCCTCTATCGACTGCCTTACACATATCATAAATAGTCAGTAGTGCTATTTGAGTAGCGTTTAAAGCTTCCATTTCTACTCCAGTCTGACCATTAGTTTTGACTGTAGTCCGGCAATACACTTGCTGCTGCTCAGGCTGCGGACTTAATTCGATTTCAACATGGGTCAAGGGCAAGGGATGACACAAGGGAATCAGTTCCGCAGTTTTTTTACTGGCCATAATGCCGGCTATACGGGCAATACCCAGTACATCGCCCTTTTTGGCCGTACCGGACATAATCAAAGCCAGGGTTTCCGGCAACATACGAATATGACCTTCACAAATTGCCTGACGCTGAGTGACAGCCTTAGCGCCGACATCGACCATATGCGCCTCACCGGCGCTATTAAAGTGATTGAGTAATGAATCTGCCATGGGATAATGGATGTGGTTTAAGCCCGCTCATTGTAGAACAGCATGTCAATTAAAGTCCGCTATTTTGCCAGTCTCAAAGATCAGCTCGGTCATGCCGAAGCTGAATTAGCCGTTAACGGCCCTTTGTCTGCGCGTGAAATCTGGCAACAATTAAACCCCTCAGTTAGCCTGCCAGAGGGAGTGCTTACAGCGATTAACCTGGAATATGCCCAACTGGACACCCTGGTCAACGCTGGCGATGAACTGGCCTTTTTTCCTCCAGTCACCGGCGGCTAGTATGCAGATTGTGATCAGCGAAGAGCGTATTGATCCCTGGCAAACGCTTAGCCAATACCCAGCGCCTGCTGGCTATGGCGCGACCGCCATTTTTATTGGCACCATGCGTGATTTCAATCAGGGGGATGATGTCACCGCCATGTTTTTGGAGCATTATCCCGGCATGACGGAAAAACAATTGCTCAATATCGTCACCGCCGCCAGCCAGCAATGGACATTTGAAGATTGTCTGCTGATTCATCGAGTAGGTGAGGTTAAACCTCAAGACACACTGGTGATCGTAGCCGTCTGGTCCAAACATCGTGGCGATGCCTTTGATGCCAGTCGCTTTATCATGGAAACCCTCAAACATCAGGCGCCGTTCTGGAAACGTGAAACCCTAGTCTCAGGCGAGATCCGCTGGGTGGAACGCAACAGCAATGGTTATTCCCAATAAGGGGGCCAGGCTCATTGAAAAAATGTGAGCCTGGCCCCCTATGCGGTGGTAATCTTGTGATTAATATTAGTCTGGGCTAATCGCCAGTCGGCAATTCTCCTATCGCTAACATTTACCCCTCTGTTTTCTGGCATAACAGCACTGATTGTTGATTCAATGGAGACTGTCATGAGTAATCTTTTAGTGATCGGCGCCAGTAGTGGCATGGGTGCCGCTATCGTCGACATAGCAAGGTCTGAAGGTAAACAAGTGTTTGCGATCAGTCGCAACCCAGTTGAGCATGCTTTTAAGCATTTTGAATGCAAGGTACTATCAGATCCCTTGCCGGAGATTCAAGAGCCTCTGCATGGCCTAGTTTACTGCCCTGGCAGTATCAATCTTAAACCGTTTACACGCTTAAAACCCGAAGATTTCACGCTGGATTTTGAACTTAATGTGTTGGGTGCAGTGCGTTGTCTTCAGTTCTATCATTCCAATTTACTGGCTGCCAATTTTGCATCCGTGGTGATGTTTAGTACGGTCGCCGTCCAAACTGGATTTCCTTACCACGCCTCGGTAGCTACATCGAAGGGTGCAATTGAAGGTTTAACCCGCACACTGGCTGCAGAATGGGCGCCGACGATTAGAGTGAATGCCATAGCACCGTCCTTGACTGACACGCCTTTGGCAGAACGTTTGTTACGAGAAGACAGCAAAAAACAGGCAGCTGCCATACGTCATCCGTTAAAACGCGTGGGGGAAGCGAATGATTTGGCAAATATGGCACTGTTTTTATTGTCTGATAAAGCGAGTTGGATTACAGGGCAAATCCTGCATGTCGATGGTGGTATCTCGTCAATACGCAGTTAAACTTAGCTTTCGCCCGGCATTTCAATCATAGGAAGTAGTGATGAGCAAAAAATACCATACGATTGTGATAGGTGGTGGTTGCTTAGGGGTCGCTTGTGCCTTATCAGTTCAGCGTAAACTGGGCAATAAGCCTGGCAAAGTAGCGATATTGGAGAAAAAAGTATTAGGCGCCGGATTAAGTTCTCGGCACAGTGCCATCGTCCGCTCTGCCAATGCTTCACCCATGGCAGCAAGAATGGCAAAACTGTCCACCCAGTATTGGAAAAATCTCAAGCCGATTTGGGGGGTAGAAATTCCTTATGAACAATCTGGTGCAATCTGGATTGCCGACAAAAACGATGAAAAAGCCGCCAAATCCTGGAGATCCCTAGAACTATCGATGCAAAAAGAGGGCATAGACTTTGCGATGATTTCTCATAAGGATGTTCAGGATTTAAGTCATCAAGGATTAAAAACGCTGCCCGATGAGCTGTATTATTACGAACCCGAGGTGTTGCAACTGGATTCGCCGCAAATTCTAAATGCGATGCAAACGGCAGTGAAAAAAAATCATATCGATGTGTTCGAGCATTGTGAGGTCATTGATTTTCAGCACGATACTCAGCACGGCATTAAGACGATAGCAAGCAGCCAAGGGCAGTTTTTTGCTGAAAATGTGGTCAATGCCAGTGGTGCTTGGAGTTCGGAGTTGTTTGCGGGGATGGGTTTAACGATCCCGGTAGCCTTGCAACCCGTTTATGTGGCCAATTTTTTGGTGAGCGCCAGCGACATTCCTGAATCCCTGCCCATCATCGCTGACTTCGTCAATCAAGCTTACTTTAGACGCTGGCGAGGCAGTATTTTGCATATGCATCAACCCAGGCGGCGGCAGAGTAAGGATATTGCCAGTTCATTCAGCCGGGCAAGCATGAACCCTGAAGGCGCCAATGTGATATACGATGCTTTGAGCTTCAATGTTCATCATCAACAATTAGAAGATTATCTTGGCAAAGTCACTAGCCGCTTTCCTAAGATAGGCCACCCGGTTTATGCAGGCGGCTACCACTCATTTTTTGATATTACTCCCGATCTCAAATTTATCTTGGGACTTGATACCCAAATCAATAATTTGTATCACTGTTTGGGAGCCGGTCAGGCATTGAAATACGCCCCGATTCTTGGCGAATTGATTGCCGATTTGATTTTAGAACAGCCAACGACATCTGCTTCTATCAATTTGCAGGAATTTAGTATTTCTAGATTTGCCAGCAAAGACTTTGCTGACTATTGGCGCACCGAGTCTGCGCAGCAGAATGCCTTATAACAAAGCACGCTCGACACTCTCTGATAACAATAAGCTTACAATTTTATTATCGAAAACTGGCAGGCAACCAGCCTTGCTGCACGCAGTCTCTGAAACTCCACTGTGGCATGGTTTCGGTTTTATAACTCCAGAAAAACCAACCTCGGTATTTTTCAAAACAGGCTAACTGGGCTGCGGCATAAGCGCGATAAGCGATATCAGTCTGAAAAACCGTCATGGTTTTAGTCTCTGCATCCTGAGCTTGCTCGGCCCATAACACCTCAAATTGTGGATTAAGGCCTAAGCTCCATTCGCCCACTACGGTATCGCGTCCTGACTGTACTATCAGTTCATCGGCTTCTTGTTTCCAGTCCACAACCGTTTTCTGGATATGCTGATAAATATCGCTATTGACGTCATCGTCATTAAAACATTGATAGCGATGCAAATCGAAAACCACATTCGCTTCGGCCGGACCACGGAGTAATTCGCCATATTCACGAAAATGGCGAAAGCCATCATGAAACACCACGGCAACCTGATCTGCCGAACAATGACGACGGATAGCCTGATAGGCCTGCTGGGTAAAATCAGACAAGATCGCTGTTGGAACATCCCAACGCGGCTCGTTGAGCACTTCTATGGCAGCCAAAACCGGTGAAGCCGCATATCGCTGTGCAAGACGTTCCAAGACCTGCACACTGAATTCGCGATACTCAGCCAGAGTTTGCCAATCGCAGACATCCTTAATACCGCCATTATCAAAACCATTCTGGCAACCCGGTGCCGCATGCAAATCCAGCATCACCGCCAGACCATACTGCTCGGCCCACACCATAGCCTGATCAAGAATCCTTAAGCCACCTTCCACATAGGGAAAATGCTGGTCGCCGTAAGCCGGGTGATAGGGATAGCCCGCACCAAACAACCAATGTCCAACCGGAATTCGAACTGCATTGATTCCTATCTCTGCCAACCAAGCAAAATCCTCAGCGGTAATAAAAGTCTGCCAATGACGGTGTAAACGAGGAATAGCTTGCTCGCCCATTTCCAGACACCAGGCGGTTTCATCCTCAGCCTGCAGACCATCGAATAAACTCGGAGTCATCCATTTTTCCAGGACTAACCAGCCACCTAAGTTGACACCGCGCCAGCGTTGAGTTGCAAAATTAGTCATAGGATTAGGGGGTCTTTAAGACGATTTGTCGATGCATCATGGCGCGTATACTGGGCTGATTACTGATCACCAACATGGCAGCGTGCGGCAATTGCTGATTAATCAGCGCTATGATGGCCGCCTCAGCCTCAGGGTTCAGGGAATCCAACGCATCTTGCATAAAAATCCAATTTGGCTGCAGTAATAATAGCCTCACTACCCCCAACCTTTGCTGCTGTTCTCTGAGCAAGGTTTTTTCCC
>RFQK01000083.1 GCA_009925045.1 Methylococcaceae bacterium | reverse complement strand
AGCTGCTGGTGAAATCAATTATGACCAGTTGGAAAAACCCACTGTGATTCGTCAACAAAGACAAGAATCAGTTCGTGAAAGCCGTTTTGGTGCTCAGCCTAGAACCGACGCGGATTTAGAGTACTTAGATGTACCTGCGTTTCTGAGACGTCAAGCCGATTAATCGGACTACAGTAAACTGAGCAACTGTCAGTAGAGGGGGAGCTATCACGGTTTTTGTGATAGACTCCCCCTATGCTTTTGTTATTTCTTTAGATTCATGATTAAACAAAGAACCTTAAAAAACACCATCAGAGCAACTGGCGTTGGTTTGCATACCGGTGACAAAGTCTATCTGACCTTACATCCATCGGCTCCCAATACCGGCATTAGTTTTAGGCGTGTTGATTTAGATGAGCCAGTACTGATTCAGGCGCGGCCTGAGAATGTGGGGGAAACCAAACTCTCGACCACGCTAGTACGTGAAGGTGTCAAGGTTTCCACGGTCGAACATTTATTATCGGCTATGGCTGGCTTGGGCATTGATAATGCAATTATTGATGTGAGCGCAGCTGAAGTACCCATCATGGATGGTTCAGCCGGGCCTTTTGTTTTCTTGCTGCAATCTGCTGGCGTTGTCGAGCAGGATGCACCCAAGTATTACATTCGTATTAAACGCCCTGTTAGAGTTGAAGAGGGTGATAAATGGGCGGCTTTTATGCCTTTTGAAGGCTTTAAAGTAACCTTCACCATCGATTTTGAACACCCTGCTTTTTCTGAGCATCTTAAAACCGCAGTCATGGATTTTTCCTCGACTACTTTTGTCAAAGAAGTCAGTCGCGCCCGTACCTTTGGTTTCATGAAAGATATTGAATTCCTGCGCGACAACAATCTTGCATTGGGTGGTAGTTTGGATAATGCGATTGTGGTGGATGACGATAAAATCCTCAACGAAGACGGTTTGCGTTATGCGGATGAGTTCGTTAAACACAAAATTCTGGATGCTATCGGTGACTTATACTTGTTGGGCCACAGTTTGATCGGCGAATATCAAGGTTTTAAATCGGGGCATGCCTTAAACAACAAATTGTTATTAGCCTTGCTGAATGATCCCGAGGCTTGGGAAAAAGTCAGCTTTGATGAAGGTGAACAATCCCCTATTTCTTTCATGCGTTCGGCACAAACTCCAGTGCCAGCCGCATAATCTCAAAAACAACGCCATCAGCTTTTAGCTGATTGGCGTTTTGCTAATGTCAGCGTCAAATTGCTTAAGGCAAGTCCCAAAACATCTTCCGAATTCCCTGCATAGGCCGTTTTTAAATGCGCCAATATTGCTTCAGAAGGCAATTGGGGAGAGCGTTTTTTCACTGTGGTTTGTCGGTTTGCAAGCAGTTTGATCTGCAATCCTTTGACTTGTGTCACACCACTTTCAATTAAGCCTGCCATAATCTTGTCCTGCAAGAAACGCAACTGCGATGCCCAGCTAGCCGATTCAACATAAAGAATCAGTTGTTTCTCCGAGACCACGCATTGTTTAATGGCCTGAGCGGCTTGGGTAGGCAGGTTTTTTTGAATACTATGTAAAAGTTTTGCTTGTTCCTGCAAGATACTTAGCCATAATGCTAGCGGCTGGCTATCAAAAGTTGTTGCAGGTTTAAAGGTAGTCATAGGGTTATCAGCTTAATGGCAATGATGCGATGCAAAAATTCATACAGTCAGTTCTGTCAGAAATAGAGTATCAACCGGTCAGACTCATAGAGGCACTGAGAAAATGTCAGGGGCATTTCCATTTCATTCCGCTTGAATGTATCGAACGGTTTGCAGAGGCTTTACATTTACCGCGTACCCAAATTATTGCGGTTATCGAATTCTACAGCTTTTTACATCTTAAACCACAAGGGTCTTATGAAATTCTGATCAGTGATTCGATAACTGATCATATGTCAGGTCAAAAAGACTTAGTCGAGTATTTGTGCCAACGTTTGCAAGTATCACTGGGTCATCTGCGTGAAGATGGGAAACTAAGTGTGGGGCTTACATCGTGTACTGGGCTTTGTGATCAAGGTCCGGCGGCGTTGGTGAATGGTCAAGCGATTACCCGACTCACTGTCGATAAAATAGACCAAATGGCTGTGCTGATCGAGCAGAATTTGCCAGTTAGCCAGTGGCCGTCAGCATGGTTTTGGGTGGCTGATAATATTCAACGCCAAGACTTCTTACTTTCGCAGCCAATTGCGATGGGTCAGGGTTTACAAGTTGCCTGGCAACGCGGTCTAGCCGAAACTTTGACAGGTATTGAAACATCAGGTTTGCGGGGTCGAGGGGGCGCTGGTTTTAAAACGGCTCTGAAATGGCGATTTTGTGCCGAAACAGTATCAGCGCAACGTTATGTGGTTTGCAATGCAGATGAGGGTGAGCCTGGCACCTTTAAAGACAGGGTTTTACTGAATCGCTATGCCCATCAGGTATTTGAAGGCATGACGCTGTGTGCAGCCATCATCGGCGCTACGCAAGGTTTTTTGTATTTACGCGGTGAATATGCATTTTTACTGCAAGACTTGCAGAATGTTTTAGCCAGTCGGCGTCAGCAGGGATTGTTGGGAGCCAATATTCTGGGTCATGGAGTCAATTTTGAGATTGAAATCCGTCTCGGTGCGGGTGCCTACATTTGCGGGGAAGAATCGGCGTTAATTGAATCCCTGGAGGGTAAACCGGGAATCCCGCGTAATCGACCGCCCTACCCAGTCACCAGTGGTTATCTGAATCAACCCACTGTGGTCAATAATGTTGAAACCTTTATGGCGGCTGTAGCTATTGCCGCATATTCAGTATTGCGCAAATACTCAAGGATTGTGGTGCAGAAGATGTGTTAGGCGTACAAGTGGGTGGTCCGTCGGGTACCTTTATCACCGTCGAGGAAAGTCACAGGCTGTTGGCCTATGAAGATTTGGCTACTGGTGGTTCGTTTATTGTGTTTAATAACAGCCGCAGTATTTTTCAGATTGTTAAAAATTTCACTGACTTTTTTGCTCACGAGAGCTGTGGTTTTTGCACGCCCTGCCGAGTCGGAACAAGCTTGTTGCAAAAGCAATTAGACAAAATAGTCTTGGGGCATGGTTCGGCAGGCGATGTGGTGGAATTAGAGAGGATTGCCGGGCTGTTGCGTCAATACAGTCACTGTGGCTTGGGACAAACTGCGGCTAATCCGGTGCTCACAACTTTAGAGCGCTATCCTGAGTTGTATCAACAACAGCTTAAAAAAATCAGTTATGAACCTGGTTTTGATCTGGATGCGGCTTTGCAAGTGGCGCGTCAAATGGCCGGTCGTAATGATGCCGCTGCACATTTGCAACAGGTGGAGGAGTGATGGCAAATTTAACAATCGATGGCCAAGTAGTGGGATTTGAGCCCGGGCAAACCATCATGGAAGCAGCCACTGCGGCAGGGATTTACATCCCGCATCTATGCCATAAACCAGGTTATACGCCGCACGGTAGTTGTAAGCTGTGTTCGGTCAAAGTCAATGGTCGAGTCTGTTCAGCCTGCACATTTCCGGCGGCAGATGGCCAACAAGTCATTAGTCAAAGCGCTGAGTTACAGCAAGATCGTCGCCATATTACGCAGTTGCTTTTTGTTGAAGGCAATCATTTTTGTCCGTCTTGTGAGAAAACCGGCCAGTGTCAGTTGCAGGCTGTGGCTTATGAACTCAAGATGCACGATAACCATTTTCCGCAGTTTTACCCTCAACGAGCACTGGATGCTTCTCATCCTGACATCGTGCTGGATCATAATCGCTGTATTTTCTGTAACTTGTGTGTCAGGGCCAGTCGGGAAAAAGATGGCAAAAATGTATTCGGCATCAGTGGGCGCGGTATTCATAAACATCTGATCGTCAATTCCGAAAGTGGTTTACTTAAGGACACTCAACTCACCGTTGATGACGCAGCAGCCCATGTTTGTCCAACTGGAGCGATTTTGATTAGAAACACGGCTTACCACGTGCCAATCGGGCAGCGACTTTTTGATCATCAACCCATCAGCGAAGTCAGTCTGGAGCATGATCATGGCCAATAAACTTCGGATAGCAACCACCTCTTTGGCCGGCTGTTTTGGTTGTCATATGTCGTTTCTGGATATAGACGAAAGAATTGCAGTTTTGGCAGACGTGGTTGAGTTTGATCGCTCGCCCCTAACCGATATCGAGCATTGCGGTCCTTGTGATATTGGTTTGATTGAAGGTGGGGTCTGTAATTCGGAAAACGTACATGTCTTACGTGAATTTCGGCGTAACTGCAAAGTGTTAGTCGCAGTGGGCGCCTGTGCTTTAAATGGTGGTTTGCCAGCCATGCGTAATGCTGTATCTCTGGAAGATTGTTTGCTGGAAGCCTATCGGGATGGGATTGGTGTGGAAAACCCGCAAATTCCCAATGATCCCGAACTGCCTTTATTGTTAGATAAAGTGCGACCGATACATGAAGTCGTCAAAGTCGATTACTTCTTGCCAGGCTGTCCGCCGTCAGCAGAAGTATTTTGGGGTTTTCTTTCGGCCCTGATTGAGGGGCGTCAGCCTGATCTGCCCTACGATCAGTTGCATTTTGATTAAACTGCCTAGTCTTTTTTTATCACTTCGAATTCTGCGGACACGTTCCAGTCTGAGAAAGGAAACGGCAGTTTTTCGGTGCTAAAGGTTAAAAACAGCAAAATGTGGTAATGGTAAGTCGACAAACTGCGGCCAAATTCCAGCAGATTGATATTTGAATTGCCTGTCAGCAAAACCGAAGCAGTTTGTAAGAGGACAACCAGCCACAGCATTAATCTGACCATGCTGTCGATCAACGCATAAATAAGCATGAAAATGATACGTTTCCATGTCTCTATGCGTTTCAGATTTTCGTTGAGTTGATCATGTTGCATAGCTGGTACTAGCCTCTGTTCATAACGTCCCGTAAGTCCAGCGCTGCCGCGTTGGCACGGGCAATATAATTGGCCATGGCCAAAGAGTAGTTGGCAAACAGGCCGAAACCGTCGCCGTTTAGCACCACAGGACTTAATGTCGGTGTTAAAGCATTCTCTAAAGATTGAATCATAATATCCAAAGTATTCATGGCCCGTTTGTCGAGCAGAATGTCAGAGAAATCATGTTTAATGGCTTTAAGAATATGCAGTAAAGCCCAGCTTGAACCACGCGCTTCATAGAAAACGTTATCGATTTCCATCCAAGGGGTTTTGCCAATGGTTGGCATATTAATATCGATAGGATTGGACGGGTCACCGTGCGAAGCACCCGAGAATTTATCAGTACTGGCCGCTAAACGTGTCGATAAACCACCCAGACGCTTAATCACAACCTCGGTGTATTGCCACAAGTTATCCGCACGCGAGTGAAACTGTGCCGGTTTGGAGGTTGAGGTCGGGTGTTGCAAGCGGGTCATGTAGGCGTGAAGCGCCTCTACCCCTTTAATATATTCGGATTCTGTTGATGGCAAAGCCCATGAATTACGTTCGTAGTAAAAATAAGGCTCCGCTTTTGCTAAATCAGGATCTTCTGCGGATTGTGACTGGTCGCGCGCAAAGTGGTTACGTAAGGCAGTCGTGCCATCGCGTAACATAACCAGAGCGCCGTATTCAAAGCTTTGAATGTTATCGCAGAACAAGCCTGGTGGTGCTACGTCATTGGATAAGTATCCACCTGGTTTAAATAAGATAATGTCCGCAATGTGCGCCAGAGTATTGGCATACACATAACCAATCGGCATTTCATCGGTATCCGTTACGTTCATACGTTCAACGGCTTCATCCTGAACATTAAACTGTTCAGGTTCCTGGCTCCACCATTCGCCCAGCACCAGCATGACCACTGCTACAATGCCTAACAGGGTTGCGAAACCCCAGAGTATGCCTTTGGATTTTGAGGCTTCAAAGTCGTATGAATTGTCTGCCATGCCTAAATATGTCCAGTTTAATTACAAGCGCTATTGCGTAAGTCTCAATGTTAGCATGGATTGAGACCTAGCATACGCTCAGTGTATGTGAGTCTTGGCAACTTGCGGGCCTAAAGGCATGATAGTCGGTGGCATTTGAATAAAGAAACCGCGGCTTTGCAGCGCAAAAATGACTTTTTCGGCATTTTCGCGCGCCAGTTTTTTATCCGGAGTGAGTTCCAGTTCCATGACAAAACTTAATTTGCCCAATTGACGAATCAAATCGTCTGGCAAGCTGCTAAAGTCGTCTTGTGTGTTCAAATAGACGTATAGCTCTTCTTTTTTCTGACTTTTATAGATATAGCAAAGCATTTGGGCTCCTGGTCCACAGAGGATACAATTCTACTTTAGCTTTTCTGAAAACGGTTTTCGAATTTATTTTCTCATGTCCAAGTTACCAGACAGTGGCCTGCGTTTTTTTAAAATGGCCTGTTATTTTGAAGCCTCGCTGGCGGTTACAGCGAGTGTTTTAGGCTGGCTGTTTGCAGTTGATCCCTTTGCGGAGCTGTTTTTTAGCGAGACAGCACTTTGGTATGGGGGGGTGGCAACCCTGCCCTTGCTGATATTGTTTTTTGCAATCCAGGCTATGCCTTACCAAGCCTTAGTCGAGATTCGAAGTTTGTTAAAAGAAACTTTAGGTGTGTATTTACGCGATCGGCATTGGAGTGATTTGCTGGTCTTGGCAGCCATTGCTGGCTTTTCTGAAGAGTTATTATTTCGGGGTTTAATTCAGCCTGGATTGGAACAAGCATGGGGGATGCAAACAGGGCTTTGGGCCAGTAGTCTGATATTTGCTTTGGCGCATGCTGTTACACCCTGGTATGCGATTCTGGCGTTTTTGATGAGTCTTTATTTGGGGATGTCGATGGATTTCGGTGGTGAACGCAATTTGCTGACACCCATGGTGATTCACGGTTTTTACGATTTTGTCGCCTTTATGGTGATTGCTAAACACAGCTT
>RFQK01000082.1 GCA_009925045.1 Methylococcaceae bacterium | reverse complement strand
TTCATTGATGCCCGTTTAGACGGGCATTTACCGGTTAGGTTTTCAT
Source organism: Methylococcaceae bacterium (assembly GCA_009925045.1). Lineage (GTDB taxonomy): Bacteria > Pseudomonadota > Gammaproteobacteria > Methylococcales > Methylomonadaceae > Methylomonas. The sequence continues at coordinate 6,934 of RFQK01000082.1, read as the reverse complement.
AACTGGTATCAGAATTTTAAACGCCTCACTTGTGAGGCGTTTTTTTAGTTCATAAACTCGAGGAAAATAACATGAATATTAGTGCCGGTATGGTTAAAGAACTGCGTGAACGCACCGGTTCTGGCATGATGGAATGTAAAAAAGCGCTGGTTGAAGCCGAAGGCGACATGGAATTAGCGATTGAAAACATGCGTAAAGCTGGTTTGGCTAAAGCTGATAAAAAATCAGGTCGTATCGCTGCCGAAGGTATTATCGGCGTCAGATTGTCTGATGATGCCAAAACTGTTGTGATGGTAGATGTTAACTGTGAAACTGATTTCGTTGCCAAAGGTGATGATTTTATTGGTTTTGTTAATGATGTTAGCAGCGCACTGTTAAATTCATCCGTTGAAACTGAAGAGCAATTACAAGATTTGAAATTGGCTTCTGGTGCAAGCGTCGATGATACCCGTCGTGCACTGATTGCAAAAATTGGTGAAAATATTACCGTTAGACGTTTCATTAGATACACCTCAGCGACAGGTGGTCAGGCCGCTTACTTACATGGCAGCAAAATTGGTGTAATTGTAGAACTGAGCAAAAACGATCCTGCATTAGGTAAAGATATTGCAATGCACATTGCTGCTTCTAAGCCTGAATATGTCTCTGAAGATCAAGTGTCTGCTGACGTGATTGCCAAAGAAAAAGAAATTTTCTCTGCTCAAGCCTTAGAAAGTGGCAAACCTGCTGAAATCGTTGAAAAGATGGTCGGTGGCCGTATCAGCAAATTCCTGGCTGAGATCACTTTGTTAGGTCAGCCATTTATTAAAGATGACAGCCAAACCGTTGCTAAACTGCTGGCTGCCAATGGCAACGCCGTCACTCGCTTCACACGTTTCGAGGTCGGAGAAGGCATTGAGAAGAAAGAAGAAGATTTTGCAGCCGAAGTAATGGCGCAAGTTAGAGGCTAAACCCTCCAAAAAACCCGGGTAACACCGGGTTTTTTTAGGATTCGTAAAAATACCCCATCAACTATTTCGTGGATCAAGATTATGAGTCATGTCATTTGTCAAAGAATTTTACTTAAACTCAGTGGCGAAGCACTGATGAGCGAAACTGGCGGCAGTATTGATCCAGATATCGTGCAACGACTTGCTAACGAAGTAAAAGACTTATGTGATGCTGGTATTCAAGTCGGTTTGGTTATTGGTGGCGGCAACATTCTGCGCGGCGGTGAGAAAGCTTCTGAAGGTCTGAATCGTGTGACCGGTGATCAAATGGGGATGTTAGCAACTGTCATTAACGCCCTCGCTATGCAGGATGCACTGGAATTTCTGGGGCAGCCGGTACGTGTTATGACTGCGCTTAAAATCAATCAGGTTTGTGAAGACTATATTCGACGTCGCGCGGTTCGCCATTTAGAAAAAGGTCGGGTCACGATTTTTGCAGCGGGCACGGGTAATCCTTTTTTTACTACTGATACAGCAGCCAGTTTGCGTGCTATCGAAATCGACGCCCAACTGATGATTAAAGCAACTAAAGTAAAAGGTGTGTATTCGGCAGACCCCAATAAATATCCAGATGCTGTGTTTTATCCCCGACTGACCTACGATGAAGCCATCGATCAACGTCTAAATGTGATGGACACTACAGCACTTGTATTGTGCCGTGATAATAATCTGCCTATGCGGGTAATGAATATTTTTGAACCGGGAGCTGTCATGCGCTTAATGCGTGGTGAAGACATTGGCTCTCTTATCGAGAGGAAATAAAATGATTAGTGATATACAACAAGATGCTTCAGCTCGAATGGTAAAAAGTATCGAGGCTTTGCAAAAAGCGTTTACTAAAATTCGTACGGGTCGCGCTCACCCCAGTCTGCTGGATCAAATTACCGTCAGCTATTACGGACAAGACTCTCAGTTGTCGCAAGTGGCTAATGTTTCAGTGGAAGATTCCAGAACACTTAAAGTGGTGCCTTGGGAAAAAAATTTAATTCAGGCGATTGAGAAAGCGATTATGTCTTCAGGTCTGGGTTTAAATCCAGCCACACAAGGCACGGTTATTCGTATCCCTCTGCCGGCATTGACAGAAGAACGTCGTCGCGATTTGGTTAAAATTGTTAAAAATGAAGCTGAACAGGGACGGGTTGCTATTCGGAATATTCGTCGAGATGCCAATGCGGCAATCAAAGAGGCTTTGAAAGAAAAAGAAATTTCTGAAGATGATGCACGTCAGGCCGAAGAAAAGATTCAAAAACTGACTGATCAATACATTAAAGAAGTTGAAAAGCATTTGGAAGAAAAAGAAGCTGATCTGATGTCGATGTAAATCAGCCCATGTCTGAACCCAAACTACAAAGTCATTTGAATCCAGATCCTAAGCACATTGCCATCATTATGGATGGCAATGGTCGTTGGGCGCAGAAGCGCTTTATGCCGCGCATCATGGGGCATCATGCCGGTGTAAGAGCAGTCCGTAAGGCGGTGGAGTTTTGCGCTAAAACCAATATTGAAGTCTTGTCGTTATTCGCCTTTAGTAGTGAAAACTGGCGACGTCCCACAGAAGAAGTTAATTTGCTGATGGAGTTGTTCATGGCAACCTTACAAAAAGAGGTTGATGCTTTGGATGCGAATAATATCAGGCTTAAGATCATTGGTGATAAATCGGCCTTCTCGGAAAAATTGCAGGCCAAAATTATCGCGGCTGAACAACAAACCGCCAGTAATACTGGTTTGACACTGGTGGTGGCTGCTAACTATGGTGGGCGTTGGGATATTACTCAGGCTGTTCGTCAGATCACGACAAAGATAGAAGCGGGTAAGATAGCCATTTCGGATATCTCTGAGCAGTTGATCAATGATCACTTAGTAACCGCTGACTTAGCCGAGCCCGATCTTTTTATTCGCACAGGTGGTGAGGAACGGATTAGCAATTTTCTGTTATGGCAATTAGCGTATACTGAATTCTATTTTACAGATGCCCTTTGGCCTGATTTTGATCAGGCGTTGTTGGCGGAAGCCATTAAAAGTTTTAAAAATCGACAACGTCGATCAGTACTGCTTATAATTGCCGTTTTGGCAGTTTTAGAGCTTCCTGCTATCTATTTTTCCTTGTTTATTGCTTTAATCACCTTGGCTGCAGCGTGGGAATGGCTTGAGTTAACCAGTGTTGATAATCTGTTTAAAAAAGTTCAGTTTTTGCTTTTATTAGTGTTGCCAATGCTGGGTGTCACGTATTGGACTGTTTTATTAGAAATGCTGGCTGAAATCTTGGAATGGCCAGAAATCAAGAATTACTCGGATGCACTAGAGTGGTTGGTGATTGCGCCGGTATTATTCTGGATCTTAATCATGACCTTAATACGTCAGGCAGCACCAGAGTTGTTGAAAATGCAAATTAAACCAGGCTTACAAACCTTTATGGGTTGGCTGGTTTTGTTTTCAGCTTGGATGTTTTTGTCGAAATTACGTGCTTTCTACGGCACCGGAATGGTGATGTACTTTTTGGCGTTGATCTGGCTAGCGGATATAAGTGCTTATTTTGTTGGAAAACGATGGGGTAAAGACGCTTTGTCACCTGAAATCAGTCCGGGCAAAACAGTGCAAGGTATGTATGGTGCACTGGGCTCAGCAGCTCTGGCGGGTGTCGCTTTAAGAGTGTATTACGGCCTGGCAGCTTTTGATCAAGACGGTGCCGAATTGGTTGTTCTGATGGCAGTCGACTTAATTTTATTGTCAATATTAACGGTGTTGATTTCAATTTATGGTGATTTGTTTTTCAGTCTGATTAAACGTCGCAAAGGTGTTAAAGACAGTGGCAAACTACTACCGGGTCATGGTGGAATTTTAGACAGAGTCGATAGCGTCATAGCTGCGGCACCATTTTTCTACGCAGGAATCGTGTTAGTTGGCCGGAGCGTATTTTCATGAAAGGGATTTGCATACTGGGAGCGACTGGCTCAATTGGTGTCAGCACTCTGGATGTGGTTGCGCGTCACCCTGACCAATACCGAGTTGTTGCACTTACCGCTAACGGCAACATCGATGCCTTGTATGAGCAGTGTTTAGCGCATAGACCCGAATATGCTGTGGTTGCGAACGAAAATAATCTGGAAGCATTCAAGGCCAAATTGGTGGGTAGTGAAATTGCTGACATCAAGGTTTTAGCCGGTGCAAAAGCTTTAGAAACTGTGGCGACTTTGGACACTGTTGACTCAGTGATGGCTGCTATCGTTGGCGCAGCAGGGCTTTTGCCAAGCTTGGCGGCCGCTAAAGCAGGTAAAACGGTGTTATTGGCTAATAAAGAAGCCTTAGTAATGTCCGGTCAAATTTTTATGCAAGCGGTCAAAGAAGCAGGGGCGAGCCTGTTGCCGATTGATAGCGAACATAATGCAATCTTCCAATGTATGCCAGCAGGCTATACCACTGGACAAACCGCAAAACAGGCGCGTCGGATTTTGCTGACGGCTTCTGGCGGTCCTTTTCGCAAAACGCCAATAGCCGATTTGGACACGGTAACGCCTGATCAGGCTGTTGCTCATCCCAAATGGGATATGGGGCGAAAAATTTCCGTTGATTCAGCCACTATGATGAATAAGGGGTTGGAGTTAATTGAAGCGTGTTTATTATTCAATATGGATCCAGATGACATTCAGGTCGTTATTCATCCGCAAAGCATCATTCATTCGATGGTTGATTATGTAGATGGTTCGGTTCTGGCACAGATGGGAAATCCTGATATGCGTACGCCTATCGCTCATGCTATGGCTTGGCCAGAGCGTTTTGATTCAGGTGTGGCGCCTTTGGATATATTTCAAGTCGGGCATATGGATTTTGAACAGCCGGATCTGCAACGTTTTCCATGTTTAAGATTGGCTTACGAAGCCATTAAAGCCGGCGGTATTATGCCTACTGTTTTAAATGCGGCTAATGAAATTGCTGTTGATGCTTTCTTGAATGAAAAAGTTCGCTTCACCGACATAGCTAAAATCATTGAACGCAGCATGGCAAAATTTAGTCCGGTCTCGGCGGACACTTTAGAAAAAGTTCTCCAGGCCGATCAAGACGCCAGAGTGGCGGCCCAGAACATTATTAGCGAAATACTCAGCTGATGTCTGGTCTGCAATCCTTGTTTTTTTTCGTGGTGGCCATCGGGGTGCTGGTGGCTTTCCATGAATTTGGACATTTTTGGGTTGCACGGGGTGATGTCAGTGCTGATGACCTGCCTTATGCCTTTAATCGTCAAGCACTCTGGAAACGTTCAGCTATCGTCGCTGCAGGTCCGGTTTTTAACTTAATGTTAGCCGTAATTTTATTCTGGTTAATTTTGGTCATTGGTGAAACCGGAATTAAACCTATTGTTGGTCCTGTCGCGCCGGGGTCTCTGGCGGCACTGGCAGGCTTTCAAGAACAGGACGAAATTCTCAGTATCAATCAAAAAGACACGCCTACTTGGGCGCTGACCCTCGACGAATTATTGGGGCAGGCGCTGAATGGACAGCGTGACATTGTGATTAATGTTAGAACCCTTGAAGGTGAGCCACAACTGCGAGTGCTGGCCTTGAGTGATGAAGATGTGCGTGACCCAGAACAACTCCATCAGCACCTCGGCTTGAAACCCTGGTCCCCTAAAATACCTCCGGTATTAGGGCGTTTGCTTCCCGGTGATGCGGCAGAATCGGCGGGTTTAAAGTCGGGTGATTTGGTGCTAAGTGTTGATGGTCAATCGGTTGATGATTGGCAAAAATGGGTTGCCTACATACAATCAAAAGCCAATATCGCTGTTGACACTGTAGTTCTTCGTGATGATGTTCAAATGCATTTTTCTGTTACTCCTCGCCAGGAATTTTTGGCTGATGGCAGCAGTGTGGGAAAAATTGGCGCCGGAGTTGAAGTGCCAACGGCACTGATAGATTCTTTAAAGGTAGACTACAGCTATCCGTTACTGGATGCTGTGCCATTGGCGTTTGAAAAAACGGCGTTTTACGCACTCGCAACTGTAAAGATGATAGGCAAAATGTTTGTGGGTCAGGCTTCAATGGAAAATTTAAGTGGGCCTATCAGTATTGCTCAGTATGCTGGCCAGTCTGCTCAAATGGGTTTTTCTGCTTTCTTGCGTTTTTTAGCCTTGGTCAGCATTAGCTTAGGCGTGCTTAATCTTTTGCCTGTGCCGGTCCTAGACGGTGGTCATTTGTTGTTTTACAGCATTGAGGCGGTTAAAGGCAGTCCTCTATCTGAGTCTACCCAAGTATATTTCCAAAAACTCGGGATGGCTTTTTTGATAGGTTTGATGGTCGTGGCGATGGTGATGGATGTTGGGCGTTTACTTAACTAATACTATATTTGGACAAGAAAATATGAAATCAATTATCAAGCAGCTTGGTTGGTTAGTTGTCTTAGCAAATACCAGCGTGGCACTTGCTGATGAAGCAGTAGTCAGAAAAGCGCTGGGTAAATTCATGCCATCCGAACCAATTGAAAGAGTGAAACAGTCTGAAATTAATGGCTTGTATGAAGTTGTTTCTGGTTCCAATATCTTTTATGCATCTGAAGATGGTAGGTATCTGATTCAAGGTCAGTTATATGATGCGGAAGCCAAAAAGAATATCACCGAAAGTAAATTGGCTGGAGTGCGCAAGTCAGTACTGGAAAAAGTTGGCGAACAAAAGATGATTTTGTTTAAATCACCTACGCAACGACATGTTATTACTGTGTTCACAGATATTGATTGTGGTTACTGTCGTAAATTGCATTCTGAAATTGATCAATATTTGGCTCAGGGCATCACCGTGCGTTATATGTTTTATCCACGCGCAGGAAAGGGATCGGACTCTTATAGCAAAGCTGTATCAGTATGGTGTGCTTCAGACCGTAATAAAGCTCTGACAGCGGCCAAAAAAGGGGATTTACCTGAAACAAAGCAGTGTGACAATCCGGTTGATGAGCATATGCGC
>RFQK01000081.1 GCA_009925045.1 Methylococcaceae bacterium | reverse complement strand
TTAGAAAATCAGCCCTACATGAAGTGGGTTACTGGAGTCCTGATATGGTGACTGAAGACATCGATATCAGTTGGAAATTGCAATTGGCCGGTTGGTCAATACGATTTGAGCCAAACGCTTTGTGTTGGGTTTTGATGCCAGAAACTTTAAACGGCTTGTGGAAACAACGGACGCGTTGGGCTCAGGGGGGCGTTGAGGTATTACTTAAATATTTTCGTCAGTTATTTAAGTGGTCGTCCCGTGCCATGTGGCCCTTATATCTCGAGTGCTGTGTTAGTCTGTGTTGGGCATTTTTGGTGGTCGCAGTCTTGATCAATGCGCCTTTGTCCTGGCTGTTTGAACAAGAAGCTCAAGAAGCACTGGAAGATTTATCGCCTAGATGGACGAGTATGTTGTTGTGTGTCACGTGTTTAATTCAATTTGCTGTGAGTCTGGCGATTGATTCTGGCTATGAAAAACGCAGTGGAAATACCGCACGACATTATTACTGGATGATCTGGTATCCCATCGTCTATTGGCTCATTAATGTCGGAACTACCATTCATGGGTGTATTAAAGCCTTACGTAAAAAACGAGGACAGCGGGCTGTCTGGGTTACTCTGGACAGAGGCTTGAGACAAAAATGAGAGAGATCATCATCAATCGTCCGGACTTGCAGACGTTTCGACAACGCTTAGGTTCTTTTTTTATCGGCTTGCTGAGCTGGACTTTATGGTTATACTTTTTGCTTCCCTTGTTCACTTTGGGTGGTTGGTTGATGGGGGTCAAAAGCTTATCCGATGAAATTCGCTGGTTTGGTGGCTACACATCATTACTGGATTTACTCATCCTTTATGGCTTGATTGTTCTCAGTATTGCCGTGGCTTGGTTGATATGGTCATTTTGTTTAAGTTGGCTGCATAACAAGCGCCCCTGCAAAGCATTTTTAGCCGTATCTACCTCAGAATTGGCTGATCGTTTTCATCTCGATGCCGACGTCTTGGAACACGCTAAATCCCATAAAACTGTTACCGTTCATTTTGATGAAAATGCAGAAATCCTTTTTTTAGAACAAAAATGAGGTTCCGATATGTGTAATATTGCCATTGGCCAGCCTGTTCCTGATTTTGAAATTGCTTCGACCGGTAATAAATTGATCAAACTTTCCGATCTCAGGGGCAAGAAACTGGTTTTATACTTCTATCCCAAGGACAACACCCCGGGCTGTACTACTGAAGGTCAGGCGTTTCGTGATCATTACGCTGAGTTTCAAGCCTTGAATACCGAAATTTTCGGTGTTTCCCGGGATAGTGTGAAAATGCACGAAGGCTTCAAATGTAAACAAGCTTTTCCGTTTGAGCTGTTGTCTGATCAAGATGAGTCTTTATGCAATTTGTTCGATGTGATCAAAATGAAGAACATGTACGGTAAATCTGTTCGCGGAATAGAGCGCAGTACCTTTATTATTGACGAGCAAGGCCTTTTGGTTCATGAATGGCGTAAAGTTCAGGTTAAAGAACATGTTAGCGAGGTTTTAGAACAACTGAAAACTCTTTGATGTTTTTGGGCAAGTAAAAAAAACCATCAATGTGGCTTTGTAACATTGTTTAATACTAGGTATTTGTAGATAATGAAGAATAACCATGTTTTTTGGATAGGGTAATGAACGAGTTGTTGTTTTCCGGAATTGAACTGATGCTGGTAGGAATGGGTATCGTGTTCACATTTTTAAGCATGTTGGTCGTTTTCATTAACGTCATGTCTGCTTTTGTCCAGCGTTTTTTTCCAGAAAACCCGATTGTTTCGCAAACAGGCGAGGATCCTCGTATGATTGCCGCTATTACGGCGGCGGTTCATGAGTATAGAAAAAAATACAGCAAATAATGAAGCGCATGATTGAAGCTGTACATCGCGTGACCCCAGACTAACGATAGATACCCGTATAGGTTTTAGGAGAAAAAGAGTGGCGAAGGTAAAAAAACCTTTAGGCATTACAGAAGTTGTGTTGCGTGACGCGCATCAATCCATTCTGGCAACTCGTCTGCGTATAGAAGACATGTTACCGATCTGTGAGGAAATCGATAATATCGGCTATTGGTCCGTTGAATCTTGGGGTGGTGCTACTTTCGATGCTTGCATTCGTTACTTGGGTGAAGATCCATGGGAGCGTCTCCGTTTGCTGAAAAAAGCGATGCCTAAAACACCTCAGCAAATGCTGTTTCGTGGCCAAAATATTCTTGGCTACCGCCATTATGCAGATGATGTGGTTGATAAATTTGTTGAACGTTGCGTCGTAAATGGAATCGATGTTTTCCGTATTTTTGATGCGATGAACGATATGCGAAATATCGAACAAGCCATTAAAGCGGTACTTAAAACCGACGCTCATGCGCAAGGCACTATTTCCTACACGACTAGTCCGGTACACACCATAGCTAAATGGGTCGAACAGGGGCGTGTCATAGAGGATATGGGAGCACATTCTATTTGTATCAAAGATATGGCTGGTTTGTTAACGCCATACGATGCTTATGAGTTGGTGAGCAAACTTAAGAAAGCTGTTTCAATTCCTATCCACATGCAATGTCATGCGACGACAGGCTTAAGCGTTGGCACTTACATCAAAGCTGTAGAAGCAGGTTTAGATAATCTGGATTCGGCCATATCATCCCTAAGTATGACTTACGGACATAGTCCAACTGAAACCATGGTGGCCAGTTTTCAAGGTCAAGCAGTTGATACGGGTTTGGACTTGGTGAAATTGGAGAAAATTGCTGCCTATTTCCGTGAGGTTCGTAAGAAATATGCCCAGTTCGAAGGTAGCTTAAAAGGCGTAGATGGTCGGATTTTAGTTTCTCAGGTGCCTGGAGGTATGTTGACCAATATGGAAAGTCAACTTAAAGAGCAGGGTGCCGCTGATAAGTTTGACGAAGTGATGTTGGAAATTCCGCGTGTTCGCAGTGATTTAGGTCATATTCCTTTGGTGACTCCTACTTCGCAAATTGTAGGGACTCAAGCGGTACTTAATGTCATGCAAGGTGAGCGCTACAAAACCATCAGTAAAGAAACTGCGGGGGTTTTGAAAGGCGAATACGGTGCAACACCAGCTCCAGTCAATAAAGAATTGCAAGATCGCGTTTTACAGGGTGCTTCACCAATTACCTGTCGTCCGGCTGATTTGCTGGAGCCAGAAATGGATAAGATGGTTGAAAATCTTAAACAGAAAGCCCAGGCAGAAGGCGTTAAGCTGGCTGAATCGATTGAAGAGGAGGCCTTGATTGATGGAATGTTTGCTCAAGTCGGTTGGAAGTTCATCCAAAACCGCGGCAATCCGGATGCGTTTGAAAAAGCACCTTCTAGTGATGTCACAGTAGTCGCTCCTGCGGCAAGTCCATCCAATGTTTCTCAGGCTGCTACACCGACCGAAACATACACCGTTAATGTAGATGGTAAAAGTTTTAATGTCGCTGTTGGCCCAGCCGGTGCAGATATTACCGTCAAGGCTGCTTCAGCCACACCGGTAGGTCCTGATTTAGTGATGACGCCTCCTATCGTGACCGGTAATGGTTTTGTGGTCTCACCTCTTGCGGGTGTTATTCTGAAGGTCATGGCGAATGTTGGTTCGCATATTGCAGAAGGTGACGTGGTTATCGTCATGGAAGCAATGAAAATGGAAACGGAAATTCGTGCTAAAGTGGCAGGGATTGTCAGTGAAGTCAATGTACGTCAAGGCGATACCGTATCGGTTGGCGATATTCTGGTTACTTTATAAGACTGACAGACTCAATCCTCCTAACAAGCGATAACATAATAATAATTCATGGAAAATATCAGACTGTTGTGGGAAAGCACTGGGCTATACAATTTCACGGGGCCGCAGGCCATGATGATGGCTGTCGGTTTTTTATTGTTATTCCTGGCAATAAAAAAAGGGTTTGAACCGCTTTTGCTGTTACCCATTGGATTTGGGGCAATTCTCAGCAATATACCTATCGCGGGCATGATAGATGAAGGGGGTATTCTTTACTATATGTATGGTGGGATCAAAGCGGGAATCTTTCCGTTGCTGATCTTTATGGGGGTAGGGGCTATGACCGATTTTGGTCCTATGCTCGCCAATCCTAAAACTCTTTTATTAGGTGCCGCCGCCCAATTTGGAATTTTTGCGACGTTATTTGGTGCATTGGCAATGAACTTTCTGCCGGGCATGGAGTTTAGTCTAAAACAAGCCGCTGCTATTGCGATTATCGGTGGTGCTGATGGTCCAACGGCTATTTACGTTGCCTCTAAACTGGCACCTGAATTGTTGGGTGCTATTGCTGTCGCTGCCTATTCTTATATGGCCTTAGTTCCTCTGATCCAACCGCCCATCATGCGCGCTTTAACCACAGTTGAAGAACGCAAAATTGAAATGCAACAATTACGCGCTGTTGGCAAGACTGAAAAAATTGTTTTCCCGTTGATGTTGGTGGTTCTGACGGCTTTGTTATTACCCTCTGCGGCGCCTCTCGTCGGGATGTTTTGCTTGGGTAACTTAATGAATGCCTGTGGTGTCGTAGACCGTTTAAGTAAAACTGCTCAAAACGAACTGATTAATATTGTGACGATTTTCTTGGGCTTATCGGTAGGTTCCAAATTAAGTGCAGAAGCTTTCTTAAAAATGGAAACTCTCGGTATTCTAGCCTTAGGTGCTATTGCTTTTGCTATTGGCACGGCAAGCGGTGTCTTGATGGCTAAAATCATGAATAAATTCAGTGACACGCCCATAAATCCATTAATCGGTGCCGCAGGTGTATCGGCTGTGCCTATGGCTGCACGGGTGGCCAACAAAGTGGGTCAGGAGAGTAATCCTTACAACTTCCTGCTGATGCATGCAATGGGCCCCAATGTGGCGGGTGTGATTGGTTCCGCGGTTGCTGCAGGTGTGCTGTTAAGTTTAATTCGTTAGATTCACTGCTTATCAAACACTAAAAAAGCCGAACAGTGTTCGGCTTTTTTTATGGTTCAGTTATCAACTGTTTGTTGTTTAAAACAAGCCGCTGATGACTCCATTATCATCAATATCAATGCGTTCTGCCGCTGGAATTTTAGGTAAACCTGGCATGGTCATCATGTCGCCTGCAATTGCCACGATAAATCCAGCACCGTTTGCTAATCTGACTTCCGTTATTTCTACAGTGTGGCCGCTAGGCGCACCTTTAGCATTAGGGTTGGTTGAAAATGACATCTGGGTTTTGGCCATACAGATTGGAAAATGACCATGTTTAAGCTGTAAAGCTTTTATATCGGCTTTGACTTTTGGACTAGCAGCAATTTGGCTTGCGCCATACAACTTGGTGGCGATGGTTTCAATCTTATCCCATAAAGGTTGATCATCTTGATACACATAGGTAAATCCGGGTTCACGGTTATCAACTATTTTAATGACTTCCTGGGCTAATTGTTCGGCACCGGCTCCGCCGTGTGCCCAATGTTTAGAGACTACACAAACCACACCTAAGGATTCACATTGCTGTTTTAACCAGTTGATTTCCGCATCGGTATCAAAACTGAAATGATTGATGCACACTACACATGGTAATCCGTAATGCGTACGAATATTTTCAAGATGGCGTTCTAAATTGCTAAAACCTGCTTGTAATGCTGTTAAGTTTTCTTGATTGAGTTCGTCCTTAGTCACTCCACCATGGAACTTTAAGGCTCTAACAGTGGCTACTAGCACAACCGCTGAGGGCGTTAAGCCAGACATACGACACTTGATGTCAATAAATTTCTCTGCACCTAAATCGGCACCAAAACCAGCTTCAGTGACTGCGTAATCGGCTAGCTTAAGCGCTGTGCGTGTCGCAGTCACGGTATTGCAGCCGTGGGCAATATTAGCAAAAGGACCACCGTGAATAATCGCTAGATTATTTTCTAAGGTTTGGACCAGATTTGGTTTTATAGCATCTTTGAGTATGGCGGCCATTGCGCCTTGTGCGTTCAAATCACTTGCATAGACGGGTGTGACTTTGTCCGTTTTATAAGCAACGACGATGCGACCTAGACGTGATTTAAGATCTGCACGACTGGTTGCCAAACATAAGATGGCCATCACTTCTGAAGCCACTACAATGTCAAAACCATCTTCACGCAAATAACCATTGGCGGGACCGCCTTGGCCAATCGTGATTTTGCGTAGTGCGCGGTCATTCATGTCGATGACGCGTTTCCATTGAATGCGACGTGGATCAATGTCCAGTGCGTTGCCGTGGTTGATATGGTTATCAATCAATGCTGACAACAAATTATGCGCTACGCCAATAGCATGAAAATCACCGGTAAAATGAAGGTTGATGTCCTCCATCGGGACTACTTGTGAATAACCACCTCCCGCTGCGCCGCCTTTGACGCCAAAACAAGGACCTAATGAAGGTTCTCGCAGGCACATGATGGTTTTTTTGCCTATACGGTTTAGAGCGTCTCCCAAGCCAACAGTCGTGGTTGTTTTGCCTTCGCCAGCGGGTGTTGGGCTAATGGCAGTCACTAATATCAATTTACCCTCTGGTTTGTCTTGTAGGCTATTGACATATTCCAAGGATAATTTAGCTTTGTAATGCCCATAGGGATCGAGATGTTGAGCGGGAATAGCGAACTTTTCAGCAGCAAGATCAATAATAGGGCGCATGTGCGCCTTTTGGGCAATTTCAATATCTGACATTTTCGTTTCCAAACGATGACATGAGTTTAATCAATTAAGCCGGGCGGTAGACAGGAAAACGTTTGCACAGTGCATGAACCTTTTCACGGGTTGCTGCAACCACTGCGGCATCTTCAATATTGTCCATGACGTCGCACATAAGATGTGCCACTTCTCTCACTTCGGGTTCTTTAAAACCACGAGAAGTAGGAGCAGGTGTGCCGACACGAATACCGCTCGTGACAAACGGAGATTGCGGATCATTAGGTACAGCATTTTTGTTGACGGTAATGTGGGCTTCGCCAAGTGCTGCATCCGCCGCTTTACCAGTAATGCCTTTCGATACTAAGGAAACCAGCA